>CAJPUK010000085.1 GCA_905373785.1 uncultured Johnsonella sp.
CTTCCATGGCTTCAAGTCTTTTTTGCGGCTCAAGAAGGTTAAGTTTTTGTACTACTCTTGCCTTATGCATTTCAAGTGGGAAACTCTCAGTTGACATCCATTTAATCTCTTTCATGTTCTTAATCTACACGTATAAACGTGTACCTCCTTTTTCTAAATTTATTTTAAATACAAAAAAACCACTACCGATAACAATCCCGACAGTGGTTCATATCAATCATTACTACTACACCTACGGGCTTACGCAAACAAGTGCCAAGCCCATAAGTTTTTAACATCCTATGGACAGGGCATTAGATATAATAGTAATAATAATAATTCAAATTTTTAGATATACCGCTTAACATAATATTTACCTCTTTTTTAGTATATGCCCTGTATGATAACAAGTAGTGTTATAAAAGTCAAGTCTTAATTAACATATTTTTTATTTGAATTTTTTCCGAGGTAGGCTTCTCTTATAGCCTCATTGCTTAAAAGATCCTCACCGCTTCCTTCCATGCTGAGTCTTCCGGTCTCAAGTACATAGGCATAGTCGGAAGCCTTAAGTGCCATATTGGCATTTTGCTCTATCAAAAGTACGGTAACACCGGACTTGTTGATTTCCTTTATAATTTCAAAAATACCCTTAACGATCAACGGAGCAAGCCCCAAAGAAGGCTCATCCATCATCAAAAGCTTGGGTTTGCTCATTAAAGCTCTGGCAAGTGCCAGCATTTGCTGCTCACCTCCGGAGAGAGTACCGGCAAGCTGCCACTTTCTTTCTTTTAATCTTGGGAAAAGAGAGTACATATGCTCTATATCTTTGTCAAGGCTGTCATGCCTTAAAAAAGCTCCTATTTTGATATTGTCAAGCACCGTCATGTCGGGAAAGACCCTTCTTCCCTCAGGCACTAAAGTAATGCCCTTGGCAATAATATCCGAAGTATCGGTTCCGGTGATATTTTCATCATTAAAACTTACCGCTCCCGAAACAGGTTTTACAAGCCCCGCTATAGTACGAAGTATGGTTGATTTACCTGCACCGTTGGCACCTATAAGGCTTACGACACTGCCTTTTGGAACTTCAAAACTTACCCCTTTAACTGCATTGATACCGCCGTAACTAACTTTTAAATCTGTAATTTTAAGCATCTTCTTCTACCACCCCCAAATAAGCATCTATAACATGCTCATTATTTTGTATTTCTTCCGGAGTTCCCTCGGCAATCAACTTACCGAAGTCAAGCACATAAATCCTGTCTGATATTTGCATTACCAAATCCATATGATGTTCTATCATAAAAATAGTAAGCTTATAATCATCTCTTATCTGTTTAATAAAGTCGGTAAGCTCTTCAGTTTCCTGAGGATTCATACCGGCAGCCGGCTCATCAAGCAAAAGAAGCTTGGGAGAGGTAGCAAGCGCCCTTGCTATTTCAAGCCTTCTTTGAAGTCCGTAAGGCAGACTTTTGGCAATATCATCTTTGTATTGCAAAAGTCCCTGCATATCAAGAAGCTCCAAAGCTTCCCTTCTCATCCTCTTCTCTTCTTTATAGTTAAGTCTTAAAGTAGCAGAGAATACATTTTGCTTTGCACGCATATGTTTTGCTATAAGTACATTGTCAAATACCGTAAGATTGTGGAAAAGCCTGATATTTTGGAAGGTTCTTGCAATGCCCTTGGCAGTGATCATATCAGGTGTATTGGCTACCGGCTTTATATTAAAAGGAGCATACTCACCAAGATAAAGCTTTTTCATCTTTCCCCTTGGAGATGAAGCAAGTATAGTCTCATCATTAAATACGATTTTACCGTTGGTAGGCTCATATATACCGGTAACACAGTTAAACGCAGTTGTCTTACCGGCACCGTTAGGACCTATTAAAGCAACTATTTCTCCTTCATCTACCTTAAGAGACAAGTCATTGACCGCAACCACACCTCCGAATTGCATGGTAATATGGTGCATACTAAGTATATTTTTTTTACTCATTATGCCTCCTCCTTCTTTGCTTTTTTACCTTTGAAAAGAGAAGGAAGCCCTTTTAGGAATCCGGCTATGCCGTCCCATGAAAACTCATTGGTACCCATAATTCCCTGTCTGTAGAATAAAACTACAAGCATAAGAAGTATGGAGAAAATAACCATACGAAAGCCTACTCTGAAAAGCGGAACACTGATACCTGCAATTATAAGAGGCTCATCAAAGAACCTAAGCCATTCTTTACCGGCATTGATTAAGAAAGAACCCAGTATACTTCCGCTTACACTTCCGATACCTCCGAGAACCACTATAAGAAGGATGTCATAGGTAAGTGATATTTGAAATGTCTTGGAATCTATGGATTTCATAAACATTGCCAAAAGCCCTCCGCCTATACCTGTAAAAAATGAAGATATAATAAAGGCTAATGATTTATACTTAAAAAGATTTATTCCCATAGACTGAGCAGCTATTTCATCTTCTCTGATAGCCTTAAATACTCGACCGTAAGAAGAGTTTATAAGCATTACCATAAGAATGATACAAACTGCTACTATTGCAAAAAACACAAAAAGATTAGGGAAACTGGGTATATTTTTAAGTCCGTAAGAGCCGTTGGTTATGGTATCCAATTGAGGAGCTGATATTAACGCTCTTATAATTTCTGAAAATCCCAGTGTAGCTATGGCAAGATAATCGCTCTTTAACCTAAGCACCGGTATACCTATAAGTGCAGCAACAAAGGCGGATAAAAGTCCTCCTATGATAAGTGCCGGAAAAAAAGGCATATAAAGGTTGGCAATAAGCGGAGATATACCGGATATATAATAAATGCTTGCTCTTTGTGCTACAGGTATGGTAAGAATTCCCACAGTGTAGGCGCCTATAGCCATAAAACCTGCCTGCCCCAATGAAAAAAGTCCGGTAAAACCGTTTAATAAATTCATGGAAATGGCAACCACGGCATATATTGCAGTTCTTTCCAGTATACCTATCTGGTAATTATATTCGTAACTGTTTATTTGTAAAAATGCTATTATAAGTATAGCTATAGCCGATGCGGCTATATTATACAATGTTTTCTTATTCTTTAAGTTAAATTTCATTTCTATCCCCCTATACCTTATCTGTAACCTTTTCACCGAATATACCGGTAGGACGAACCAAAAGCATTATTATAAGCAGTACAAATGTAAATGCATCCGAAAAGGTTGAATAACCGCCGGCGACCAGAGCTGTTTCACCAAAGCCGAGTATAAATCCGCCTATTACCGCACCCGGTATTGAGCCTATACCTCCTATAACCGCTGCCACAAAGCATTTTAAGCCCGGTAAAGAACCTGAGTAAGGAAATACCGTCATACGGTCGGTAAAGTAAAGTATTGAGCCTATACCTGCGAGTAAAGAGCCTATAGCAAAGGTAAATGATACTGTTTTATTGATTTTAATACCCATAAGCTGGGCTGTTTCATAGTCTTTTGATACTGCACGCATAGCCATACCCATCTTTGTATGCTTGATGAGCATCATAAGTATATAAACTATTATAAGTGTCAGTATCGGTGTTAAAATTGTTACAAGTGAAAAACTCAAATCACCAAACTTAATTATCTTTTTAAGTACAGGTATCTCGGGATAACCCTTAGGCAGTGCCGTAAAAAGATAGGTGGCAAGGTTTTGCAAAAGATAGGAAACACCTATTGCCGATATCATAACACTCATACGGGGAGCGTTTCTTAAAGGTTTGTATGCAGCCTTTTCTATTAACACACCGAGTAAGACTGTAGCTATCAGAACTACCGGTATTGCAATATACCAGGGCATACTTGACATTGCAAATATCATGAAGTAACCTGCCATCATGAATATGTCTCCATGAGCAAAATTTATTAACCTAAGTATTCCGTATACCAGAGTATAACCTATGGCTATAAGTGCGTAAGCGCCACCAAGTGATATAGCGGTAAGACATTGTTGTAAAAATGTTGTTGCATTCATTAGGCTTATGCCTCCTAACCTTAATTAAATTTCACAGGGTCTTATATTACCCTAACATAACACATAAGCCAAATGCTTTTTGAAAAGGCAATTTTCAGGCATTTGGCTTATATTTATCTATTATATAAAACTTATTACTTACCTGTATCTACAGTAGTTGTTGTAAGCAGTTCAAACTTACCGTCCTTTACTGTCTTTATAAAAGCTAATGTCTTATTGGCATCACCGTTTTCATCAAATGAGATATGTCCTGTAATGCCGTCAAAGGCAACTCCCTTAAGAGCCTCTTTGATTTTTTCTCCATCAGTACTTTGAGCTGCTTCTATTGCCTTGATTGTACATACATAGGCATCGTAACTTAATGCTGAGAAGTTAGGGATTATATCAGGTTGTTTATTCTCTACCAAATATTTCTTATAACCCTCTATGAATTTCTTTGCCTCATCATTGGCAGGTGCAGATTCATCAAAGAAGGTTGAAAATACTATGCCTTCCGCATTGCCCTTGGCATTTTCGATAATGGTTGAGTTTTCCCAGGTATCTCCCGCTCCGATAACGGCATTTATACCGAGCTCTCTTGCCTGTGTGATGATTAAAGGAGCTGTGGTAAGTGATGAAGGTGCATAAATAAAGTCAGGATTTGCAGCCTTTATATTTGTAAGTACCGCCTTAAAATCTGTCTGATTTGTCTGGAACTGCTGCTGGTCAACTACCTTGCCGCCGAGCTTTTCAAATGACTCTGCAAAGAAAGTTCCAAGTCCTGATGAATAGTCATCACCCAGCTGTGTAAGCACTGCTGCAGTCTTAATATTATTTTGAGTAGCATAGTTTGCCATAATAGTTCCCTGGAACGGATCAAGGAAACATACTCTAAAGTAGTATTCATTGCCAAGTGTAACCTGTGGATTGGTACAGGTAGCACCGATTGCAGGTATTTTGGCACTTTCAAATGTAGGCCCTGCCGCTATAGATACACCTGAACCGTAACTTCCTATTACTGCTGAAACTTTTTCGCTTACAAGCTTTTGTGCAGCTGATACAGCCTCTGTCTTATCGGACTTGTTATCAACTTCTACAAGCTCTATCCTGTATTCTTCACCACCGATATTTACGGTAGGGTAAACTGTGTTGGCATAACGTATGCCCATAGCCTCCTGTAGACCTCCACCACCGTTTTCACCGGTAAGCGGTTCAAATACACCGATCTTTATCACCTTATCTCCACTGGCACTTTGTGAAGCGGAGCCGCCGCTACAGGCGGTGATTGATGAAGCTAACATAAGAGCTGCTGTAGAAACAGCCAAAAATTTCTTTAATTTCATAATACATACCTCTCTGTCCGTCATACATATACAACTGTCTTTTTAGAAAATACAAAGGATATTATAACAGAAAATAAATAAATTTCAAGATAAATTTTTTTCTGTTATTAAGTAGGAGTATTTGCTATACTGTTAAATAATTAAACCGGAATTGAATAAGTCCCTTCTGCTTGGGGCTTAAAGTGGAGGAGTCTATGGCAAAGTCATCAAACCAGAAGTTAAAATTAATATACCTTATGAAGGTTTTATCGGAGCTTACTGATGAACAGCATAGTATTACCATGTCTGAGATTATTGATGCATTAAAAGCGTACGGCATAAATGCGGAGCGTAAAAGTTTGTATAGCGATATAGAAAATTTGAGGTTATACGGCTTAGATATAATAGGTACTCAAGAGGGCAGAACCTACTCTTACCATCTGGGAAACAGACAGTTTGAACTTGCGGAACTGAAACTTTTGGTAGACTCGGTGCAATCATCAAAATTTATAACCGTAAAAAAAACAAATGAACTTATAAAAAAGATAGAAGGACTTGCGAGCAAGTATGAGGCATCCAAGTTACATAGACAGGTTTTTGTAGCGGGGCGTGTAAAGACCATGAATGAAAGTATTTACTATAATGTGGACAGGATACACACCGCTATAGCAAAGAATTCGAAAATAACATTTCAGTATTTTCAGTGGGATGTTAATAAAAAGATGAAACTTAGGCATAACGGAGCTTTCTATGAGGTAAGTCCATGGTCACTGTCCTGGAATGATGAAAACTATTATCTGATAGCCTATGATGCCGATGAAAAAATTATAAAACACTTCAGGGTTGATAAAATGCTTAATATCAAATCAAATGATAAAAAGAGAGAGGGAAGACAGACATTCAAATCATTTGATATGGCAATATATACAAGAAAAATATTCGGAATGTATGCAGGTAAGGAAGAAAGAGTAAGTCTTGAATGTGAAAATTCTTTTGCAGGAGTGATAATTGACCGCTTCGGAAAAGATGTTACTATAATTACTATAGATAATGAAAAATTTGTTGCAAATGTTGAAGTGGCGATAAGTAAGCAATTTCTTGCATGGGTCATAGGACTTGGTGAAGGAGTTGTAATTACCTCTCCTAAAAGTGTGGTGGATATGATGAAGACGGAAATTGAAAGGCTTGTAAAACAATATAAGATGTAAAAGAACATAAATTCATGTTGCGAGGTGTGTTTATTGGACAGCTTGATCTGTATAATGAGAACTTACAAAGATGTTTTTAGGTTTTTATTTTTATATAAAAATAGCGTTTATGTAAAGAGGAGTTTATAAAAAAGCGCTGTTAAAACGGAGGACTAAGTATGGATGAGATGTATTTCACAATAACAGGTTGTAATCATTATTTCGGAAGTGAATTTATGGAAAAGGGATTGATGGTTAAGTTGGAAAAAGAATTTGATAATGAGTATGATAAAGAAGCAATTAAAGTAAGTGTAAAAGGACTTGGCAAATGCGGTTATGTGGCGAATAGCCCCTACACCGTAAAGGGTGAGTCAATGAGTGCCGGAAGGTTATATGATAAAATAGGAGATACGGCAAAGGGTAAAGTATTATTTGTATTTGAGGAAATGGCGGTATGTAAGATCGTTGATGACGGTTTGGAATAATAGAGATTTGTATAATCAAAAATATATGAAGAAAGGCGGTACGTAAAATGTGTGAAGAATGTTACTCAGGCAACAATAGGGTAACTCCTTTATTAAATCCTTCAGAGTGCCTAAAAAACCACACTCAGTATATTTGCGGAACTTGCGGACGCTGTATTTGTATAGAAGCAGACACGATAAGAAAATTACAAAGGTGGAACTTTCCTTTCAAATCTTTGGAAATAGCAAAACTATACTTGCGAACTGCCGACTACAGTATGAAAAAGTCATGCGGTATTTATGAAATTGAAAGCGAAAAAGGAAGGTTGGCATATAAAATTTTTACCGATGATAAGGATATGAAATCATACTTAAAAAAGAATAAAGGAAAAAGCTGTAAGACTACGCAGCCTATCTTTGCCGCAAAAGAATATAAGGAATATGAGAATACACAGGTGAGAAAACTTGAAGAAAAGGAAGTTGAAAAGTATATGAGGGATAGGGAAAGAGGATAGTTGTAGATAAAATATCTTGAAATATGAGGGAGGATGACTATGACAGTACAGACGCATTTAATAGCTACAACAACTTCCTATGCGGTTTTTGCATACCTGTATAGGAAAGGAATCAATATACCTGTTATCGGCACTAACCGGTTAACTATATATCCGTTGCTGGGTATTCCTACAGCTATGGCAGGAGCTATGCTGCCGGATGTGGATATTGAAAATTCAAGAGTAAGCAGGAAGTTTCCTTTTTTGTCACCATTTTTAAAACACAGAGGGGTTACGCATACCTTGCTTTTTGTAGCAGTGTGTTACCTGGCAATGTCGGTAAATTATTCACTTAATATAAAGCTTATTATATCGGCTATATTTGGATTAATATTCGGTATTTTAATGCTCAAGGGAAGGTTTGTATTTCTAAAGGCTCTGGTAATTGCAGGAGCATTTACAGCGCTGTCATATGCAGGAGATGAAGTGCTGCCATCTTTGCTTTTCGGTATGGGGTTTGGATGGTTATTTCATATAATAGAAGATATGTTTAATAAAAAAGGCTGCCCCATACTGTGGCCTCTTACAAATAAAAAACTGCATCTGCCGCTGGGACCTTTTCTTGTAAGGACGAGAACCTGGCAGGAGGCGGTATTTCTTATTATATGGGAAGGGGTAAATGCGGCTATCTTATTAATATATATGAATGTGCTCAGGTTCTGATTTTGATTTTTATGAAAAAATCAGCAATATAAACAATGATTTAGAATGATCGAACAGAAACACTCCCTATTTCAATAATACCCGCAATACTGTTAATAAAGATTGAAATAGGGAGCGTGTCCAAGGCAAGATATTTTTGTAACGGTCTATGTGATAGATAGCTCTCTTTTGTTAGACATAATGTTTTTGTTCAGTATTTACATTATAGTAAATAATTCCATTTATATGTTGTTACTTCAAAAAAGAGTTTCTCTGATACCGGTGTAGTGTATCATTGATATTTAATTAATATCAGCAATAGCATAGTAGATCTTAATTATCTTTGACTATATATGTTACAATCTATTGGCAAAGTAGTAATAAAGTCGGATATCAAAGATGCACTAGCCAAGCTTCATATCCCCTTCCTTTACCCAGCCTATTTTCCTTAAAAACATATTTATCAAAGGGCAAATAATTGCAGGCAGTACAAAAGAAATGAGTATAAGACCTGCCCAGTCAAATGTGCTGATAGAAAGTTTACTGCCCTCGGAAATATTTTTGACCCAACCGGAGTAAACCCCTATTTGCCCTACCAGTCCGCAAGTACCCATACCTGAAGAAACCGCAGCTCCATCCATGCGAAGCTTAAAAAAGCAGGTTGCCAAAGGTCCGGTAATGATAGAGGTTAGACAAGGAGCTATCCAGATGCGAGGATTTTTAACAATATTTCCCATCTGTAGCATAGAAGTACCTATACCCTGTGATATAAGCCCCGACCATTTGTTTTCAGGAAAGGACATAACCGCAAAGCCTATCATTTGTGCACAGCAGCCGGCTACCGCAGCACCTCCGGCAAGTCCTGTAAGACCTAAAGCGGCACAGATGGCAGCAGAAGATATGGGAAGAGTAAGTGCCATTCCGACAAGTAAAGATATGAGTACACCCATTAAAAACGGTTGCAGCTCGGTAGCCCACATAATTACATCTCCAAGTTTCATTGATGCCTTTCCTATAGCAGGCGCCCACCATGCTGAAAGCAGTACTCCTACTGCAATTGTAACCAAAGGAGTTATCAAGATGTCTATCTTTGTTTCTTTAGAGACCGCCTTTCCGACCTCAGCGGCGATAACCGCAATAAAAAGAACTGCCAAAGGTCCTCCCGCACCTCCAAGAGCATTGGAGGCAAATCCCACCGTTATCAAAGAAAAAAGTACAAGTGGCGGACAGTGAAGTGCATAACCTATGGCAACAGCCATAGCAGGACCGCTTACTGCCCCGGCAAGCCCTCCGACAGTATAATCAACACCGGCAACAGTTGCCACTGATGAACTTAAAAAGCCTATATGAAATTGAGTTCCTATGGTATTGATTATAGTACCTATCAAAAGAGAACAAAAAAGTCCCTGAGCCATAGCTCCAAGTGCATCAATACCGTAACGCTTGGCAGATATCTCAATATCTTTTCGTTTTAAGAATGTCTTTATAGATTCCATTATTTTTTCCCCCTAGTCAAACTTATAAGTAAATTTCAGAGATAGTATATAAACAGTATTATAAGCTGTCAAGATAGGGACGATGTAGAAAATTCTTAATTTAGAGGACTTAAAAGAAGAATCGTACATTTTAAATAATTGAAAATTATGAAACTGTATTTTAAAAACTAATGATTTGTCTATCACATAAACCGTTACAAACATATCTTGC
>CAJPUK010000086.1 GCA_905373785.1 uncultured Johnsonella sp.
GATAAGAAAGAAAACACGCCGCAAGCAAAGGAAGACGGCACTGAAAAAGAAGTCGGCAAAGCAGAAGGCAATGAGGCAAAAAAAGAGCCCGATAAGAAAGAAAACACGCCGCAAGCAAAGGAAGACGGCACTGAAAAAGAAGTCGACAAAGCAGAAGGCAATGAGGCAAAAAAAGAGCCCGATAAGAAAGAAAACATGCCGCAAACAAAGGAAGACGGCACTGAAAAAGAAGTCGACAAAGCAGAAGACAATGAGGCAAAAAAAGAGCCTGATAAGAAAGCTGAAGAAGTAAAAGCCGATGAGCTTAAGGAGGCAACAAACAATAACTTGGAAAGTGTTGCACAAAGCGAGACTACCGGCAAAGAGGATGTAGAAAATAAGAAAAGAAAATCTAAAACAATAAAGATATATGCCGCATCAATTGTGGGTCTGGGACTTGCCGTAGTTTATTTCGGAGGAGTACACTACTTTAAGAAGAGATTTTTGCCTAATACCACTATTAATTATACAGATGCAAGTTATGAAACTATTGATGCCCTAGATGAAGAATTACAAAAACCGATAAGCAACTATAGTCTTGAGATAATTGCAAGAGAAGGTGAGAAGCATGTAATAAGGGCAAAGGACGTAGATCTTCGCTATAAACTGGATAAGTCTATATATTCTATTTTAGAAAATCAGGAAGTCTATAAATGGCCGATATACTTATTCAAGAAGAATCCTCATAAGGTAGCGGTTACTGTGGATTTAGATAATGCTAAGCTGGAATATATATTATCCGGCTACAACTGTCTTACAGAAGCAAGCTTTAAAGAAGCAAGAGATGCATACATAGCAAGTTACAGTAATGCAAGCGGTTATGTGATAGAAAAAGAATACGACGGAACAAGAATAGATATTGATAAGGCAAAGGCGAAAATAAAATCTTCCTTGACACAACTTGGACTTACAGAAGACCTTGATGCGGACGGTTTGTATGGCTTTGCAAAGATTAAAGAAGATGATGCTAAGCTTTTATCTGCACAGGATGTACTTAATAAACATGCGGCGACGGTTATAAGTTATGCCGGCGGAGCGGTGCTTAACGGCGAGCGTATAAGTCAGTGGCTGGGTGTAGATGAAGAAGGTAATCTTATACTGGATGAAGGCGGTATCAGAGTTTTTGTTGATGAACTGGCAGAAAGGTATGATACCTTGGGAAAGCCGAGGATTTTTAAGACTACCGATTCCAGAGAGGTTGAGATACCTGCTAAGAAATACGGATGGCAGGTAGATAAAGAGGGTGAATTTCAAGCTATCAGAGCCTCTATACTGGCAGGTGAGCAGGTAGAACGAGAACCGCTGTTCTCATCAAGAGCCGTATCACTTGAGGGTAACGACTTCGGTAATACCTATGTGGAAATAGACCTCGGCAATCAAAAACTTTACTATTATGTAGATGGGCAACTTACACTCACTTCGGATATTGTAAGCGGTGCACTGTGGGGAGGAAGAAAGACTCCTCCGGGCCTTTATAAGGTGAATTATAAAGCGAGAAATGTAGTCTTAAGAGGTCCGAATTACGCAGCTCCGGTAAGGTATTGGATGCCGTTTAACGGAGGTATAGGTATGCATGATGCGAACTGGCGTTCAAGCTTCGGCGGTGGTATATATAAGTCCGGAGGTTCACACGGCTGTATAAATATGCCGAGCTCTTCCGCAAAGGCATTGTATGATATTATAAATAAAGACTGCCCTGTAATATGTTACTATTGATCGGAAACACTTGTTTTATGAACTCGTTGCATGGAGAATTAGTAAGTGCCGACAGCTAACTGATAGCTGTCGGCACTTTTGTTATTATCGCTGTTTAATTGTTTATGTTGCTACCCTCTACAAATCTTTAAAATCCTTATACTTTACTTAACAATATTATTTATGCTATAGACAAAAATAATAATACATGCTATACTTCGGACAAAACAAACCGACCGGTCGGTTTGCGAAAAAAAGGAGGAAGTCTATGTCAAGGCGATATAATGCACAGGAAAGCAGGGAACTTATTATAGGAGCTGCGGAAAAACTTTTTTTTGAAAAGGGCTTTGACAAAGTAAGTATGAGGGATATATCAGAGGAGGCAAAACTTTCAAAGGGGGCGATATACCATCATTACAAGTCGAAGGATGAGATAATAAAAGAAATTATAAATAAATATGTGGAATTACAGAGAAGTATATTGGTTGATCTGATCCATAAAACGGACGGTTACAAAGGAAGAGAAAAGATAATATACCTTATGGATAATATCGTAGATATGGTTGAAAATAAATTCAAGAATTTAGACGTAGATGAATATCAATGTATAAAAAGTCTGGATATGATTTATATGTATTTAAAAAATAACATAAATTATGATGCTCCCATGCTTGCGGATATAATAGAAATCGGTAATAAGGACGGCTCGTTAAATGTAGAAAAACCGCTTGAATGTGCGGAAACATTTTTAATGCTTATAAATATATGGCTGGATCCGGGTGTGATTCCCTATCCCAAAGAAAGAAGACTTGAAAAATTCAAGTTCTTACAAGATTTAATGAAGAAATTAGGCTGTGATGTCATCACAGATAATTTTATAGAAAAAATGCTTGAATATATGCACTAATGTAATGTATCGTTGATATTTAATTAAAATCGGAAGCATTAAATCAAAGTTCAGTTCTCTTTATTATATAGTGTTACGATATATCAACAAAGTA
The DNA here is from genome assembly GCA_905373785.1 of uncultured Johnsonella sp. Classification (GTDB taxonomy): domain Bacteria; phylum Bacillota; class Clostridia; order Lachnospirales; family Lachnospiraceae; genus Johnsonella. The sequence continues at coordinate 2,736 of CAJPUK010000086.1, forward strand.
GTAATAAGGCTGGATATTAATGATACATTGCACCGGATCAAGCGACTATAAAAATATAGATACCAATTAAAACGAAAGGTAAAAAGGAATATATGAAAAAGGGAGTTGTTATCAGTTTAAGTATAGTAGCAATATTAATTGCTATTGTGGCATACAGATTCTTAAGTACAAAACAGGCAAAGACGGAGGTTTATGTACCTACTGTTGAGACTGCACATGTAGAAAATAAGGATATAGTACTGTATACGAGTCAAATAGCTACAGTGGAGGCGGCAGAAAGTGTACATATATACCCTCAAATGTCAGGGGAGATATTGACACTGAATAAGAAGCTCGGAGACAGGGTAGAGCAGGGAGAGGAACTTGCAAGCATAAAGGCGGATACCTTGGAAGGGCTTAAAATACAAATGGATCAGGCAAGAATAGGTATGCAGGATGCACAGACCAACTACACAAGAACCAAGGCATTATTTGATGCTGCCGGAGTATCACAGCAGGTTTTGGATCAGGCGGCTTCAGCAAGTGAAAATGCAAAACTTGCTTATACGGCAGCTAAAACACAGTATGATATACAAAAGTCCTACAGTGTTATAAAGGCTCCTATAGCGGGAACTGTGGAAAAGGTGGGAATAGAAGTACACAATATTGTTTCACCCCAGGTTGAGGCATTTATAGTAACCGCAGACGGAGGTCTTACCGCCAAATTCGGTATTACTTCTGATAGCAAAGAAGTACTTAATGTAGGAGATGAAGTAACGATTAAGGCTACAGGCGGTGATGTTAAAGCACACATAAGTGAGATTTCCAATACTATATCCGCTACTACCGGACTTTATGATGTAAAGGCAGGTATAGATGAGGGAGCCAATCTAAGCGTAAATTCCAAAGTAAAGGTAAGTCTTATAGATAAGCAGGCACAGGGAGTAAAGGTGATACCTATCTCGGCTGTAAACTTTTCCAAGGAAAAGCCCTACATTTACCTCTACAAAGACGGTAAGGCTGTAAAAACAGAGGTGGAAATAGGAATTTATGATTCGGACTTTGCAGAACTTAAATCTGAACTTGGCGCTGAAGATGAAGTTATAACTACATGGAGCAGTGAGCTTTATGACGGTGCGGAAGTTGCGAAAAAGCAGCAGTAAGGAGATAGAATGCTTAAGTTAACAAAATTTGCCTTAAAAAGACCGGTAACTTTAATACTGGCACTGGTTACTATATTCTTCTTCGGATTTCAAGCGGTAATAGGAGCTAAGCAGGAACTTATGCCTGAGATGAACTTTCCCATGCTCGTAATATCAACGGTATATCAAGGTGCGGCTCCGGAGGATGTAACGGAACTTGTAACAAAGAAGATAGAAGATTCCATAGCTACTTTAAGCGGTGTGGAAGATATATATTCCATGTCAAGACAGAATGTATCCTTTATACAGATACAGTACAAGTACGGAACCAACATGGATACTGCTTACCTTGAGCTTAAAAAGGTACTTGACAAGGCGAAATCTTCATTGCCCGATAAGGTGGATGATCCCAATATAATAGAAATCAATATGAATATGCAGGCTTCCATGCAGCTTATAGTAGGTGGAGGAACCGATAAAAATTTATATAACTATGTTGAAGATACTATAGTTCCGGAGCTGCAAAAAATAGCTGCGGTAGCGCAAGTCGATATAACCGGAGGGCGTAAAAACTATACAAAAATAGAACTTATACCTGAAAAACTTGCACAATACAAACTTAATATGCAAAGCATATCCGATATTATAAGTTCAGCCGACTTTTCCGTACCGGCAGGTACCGCAGAGTTCGGAAGACAGGAGCTTAATGTCAATATATCCGCCGACTATAAGGATACCGAGAAAATAAAAAATATAGTCATACCGCTTGCAAGCAAAGAAGTAATACATCTTTCAGACATAGCAAATGTGTATAACACGCTTGACAAGACAAGTTCTTTAAGCAGATATAACGGAGAAGATGTAATAAGCCTTTCCATACAAAAGCAGCAAAGTGCCTCTGCGGTAGAGCTTTCATCCGAGGTAAAAGCGGCAATAGACAGCTTAAAGGCTCAAAACAGTAATCTTTCCGTAGATATAATTTATGACAGTGCGGATGATATAAGAGCTGCTATAAAGAGTGTATTTGAAACCTTGATCATGGCGGTAATTCTTTCAATGATAGTACTTTTTGCATTCTTCGGAAATGTAAAAGCCTCTCTTATAGTAGGAAGCTCCATACCGGTATCGGTACTTATGGCACTTACTATGATGGGAGCTGCGGGCTTCGGTATGAATGTCATATCCATAGGAGGTCTCAGCCTTGGTGTAGGTATGATAGTGGACTCTTCCATAGTAGTAATAGAAAGCTGTTTCAGAGCAAAAGAAGGCAGAAGTTTTTATGAGGCGGCTGTAGAAGGTACAAGGATAGTACTTGCCTCTATAATAGGTTCTACAGTAACGACCTGTGTCGTATTTTTGCCGCTGGCACTGCTTAAAGGTTTGGCAGGACAGATATTCAGCCAACTCGGTTTTACTATAGTCTTTTGTATGGTGTCTTCACTTATAGCGGCAGCCATGATAGTTCCTTTACTTTTTGTATTCTTAAGACCTAGGGAAAGAGAAAAAAGTCCGGCAGTACATGTAATGAACTTTTTACAAAACGGATATAGGAAGATAGTAAGAGGAACTATACCGAGAAAGTTTTTGGTTATATTTATAGCGGTAGTACTTCTTGTTTTATCATTCTTTATGGCAGGGCAGCTTGGAATGGAGCTTGTACCTGAAGAAGACAAGGGAATTATTCAGATATCTGCCAAGGTTCAACCGGGAATTAATATAGAGAGTGCAGATAAGGTAGCGGTTCAGATAGAAGATATAGTGAAAGAAGAAAAGGATGTAGAAAAGTATCAGCTTAATTATACTGCTGCAAGTACTTCTATAAATTCAGACCTAGGTATGAATATGACTGTGCATCTTAAGAAAAAAAGAGCGAAAAGCACTTATACCGTAATAGATGAATTCAAGAAAAAGATGTCAAACATAAGTGATGCCGCCATAACAGTTAAACTTTATGCTGATAGCGGTGGTATGAGAAGTGGAGGTGCGGTAAGTATAAACCTTGTAAGTACGGATTATAAAGCACTGAAATATAAGGTGGATGATATAGTTGAGCTTTTAAGAAAAGAAACTTATCTTGAAAATGTGCATTCAGATGCGGAAAATGCAGCCTCAACCGTCAATATAGATGTGGATCCGGTAAAGGCACAGGCTCTTGGCTTAAGTCCCTCAGCCATAGGCGGAATGGTATATCAAAATATATCAGGCTCTACAGTTATGAAGTACTCAAAAGATCACTCCGTAATAGAAGTAAAACTTGAGTATCCGGAAAATGAATACAAGGATGTGGAGAGTGTTTCAAATATGATGATCTCTACACCTACAGGGGCACAGGTACCGCTTTCCGATATTGCAAGTATTAAGTTTGTGGATGAGGCGTCCATGATAGTAAGGCAAAATAAGACCTACAGAGTGGTTATAAGCGCAAATATCGTAAGCGGATTTAAGGGGGATGCTCAAAAGCTGGCTGATGCGGTTGTGGATAACGCCGGTCTTCCAAGTAATATCAGCAGAACCAACAGTGCCTATACCAAGATGCTCGGAAAGGAAATCAATTCTTTACTTAATGCACTCTTAACAGCTATATTCCTTATATTTATAGTTATGGCTATGCAGTTTGAGTCACCGAGATTTTCATTTATGGTAATGTTTACAATACCGTTTTCATTAATAGGAGCCTTCGGACTTTTGTATTTTAGCGGTGTTAAGATCAATATGACAGCCATGGTAGGACTTTTGATGCTTGTAGGTACTGTAGTTAACAACGGAATCCTGTATATTGATACCGTAAACCAGTACAGGGAAGATATGGATGTGGATACTGCACTTGTAGAAGCAGGTGCTACAAGACTCAGACCTATACTTATGACTACACTTACCACGGTACTTTCCATGCTTCCGCTGGCATTTGCATACGGAGATTCAGGAAAGAACCTGCAAGGTCTTGCACTGGTCAATGTAGGAGGACTTATGGCATCAACTCTTCTGTCACTTATTATGCTTCCTACACTTTATAAGATGATAGACAGAAAGAGGAAAAAGCGTATCAAAGAGGCTCTTGAAAGAGAAGGATAGGTGAAATATGATAAAGAAAAAATATATTAAAAGTATACAGTTTATAATTAGTTTCAGTCTTATTATAGCAGGACTTAGCCGGGCTCCATTAAGGAGCTTGGCTAAGAGTCCGACATTTTCAAGGACTGAAGAAGAGTGGGCAAAACTTAGAGATATGAACCTTGATTATGAAGAAATCGACGGACTGGTTACCGAATATAATGCTACGGTACAGACTAATCAGGCGAATATGCAGCAGTTTACAAGAGACTATGGCAGGAAGAATTCACAAGTATCTCAAAGTTATAGAGATATGGCGGAAAAAATAGAAGACAGCCTTACAGAGCCGGAACCGGACAGTATGACTTATGTGCCTATGATGGCAAGTATTGCACAGTCAAGGGCAACGATAAGCAACTTGAAAAACTCAGCGGATACGACGCTTGAAGACTATGAGGTACAGTACTTTACATATGAAAGTGCAAGGCTTAGTCTGGTGCAAAATACGAAGGCTTTGATGATATCTTACTATAGCAAGGATGTGTCAAAAGAGGCACTGCAAAAGGCGGTGGAAGTAGCTGAACTTAATCTTGCCAATGCACAGGCAAGACTGGCTGTCGGTATGGCAACAAATCTTGATGTTTTAAGTGCCAAAGAAGCTGTAATTAAGGCTAACAAGACCTTAAGCGATCAAAGCAATGCCGCCTTGGCTGATAGAGATAAGCTCTTGATCATGACAGGTTTTAAGACGGACTCACAGGCTAATATAGGTTTGGTACCGGTTTTAAGTGAGGAAGAGTTACAAAATATTGATAAGATAAATGTTGAAGAAGATATAAAAAAGGCTGTGGAAGAAAATTATGCGCTTAAGATAAATAAAAGAAAGCTTGGCAATGCCAAGTCGGATACTCAAATAAAGAGCTTAAACAGCACCATAAGTTCCAATACGGAGAATATAAAGGCAAATGTACAGACCCTTTATAAGAATCTGGTAAATGCAAAGGATAAGCTTAATTTACTTAAGGCGGAGCTTGAGCTTAGCAGTAAAGATCTGGAAACTATAAGGCAAAAGAAGAATCTGGGTATGGCTACACAGCTTGAAGTTGCCAATAAGGAGCTTGAAAATATTAAAAAGAATACAGAAAAAAAACAAGCCGAGCTTGCACTTAGGCTCGCTTTGGAAAACTATAATTCGGCTATAAACGGACTGGCTTCGGTAGGTCAATAGGTGGTGCTTATGAGAAAAAATAAATTTAATGTATATGCTTTTTTACTTATCACAGCTCTTGGCAGCAGTCTTATAGGAAACAGTGTTTTTGCCGCTAACAATACTATAAAGTATGGAAGATCATCCTATAGTGAAGAAGAATGGTCAAAACTTATGGACAATAAGCTTGAGTATTCCGAGATAGAAGATTTGGTAAATAATTTTAATCCAAGTATAGCTTCGGCATGGACAAGTTATACTGCCAATATAACAGACCTTGATTACAGCATTAAGGACTTGGAGATTGCCCGCAAGGAATTAAGACTGCTTTCAGATAATTCAAAAGAAGAGTATGACTTTACAAATGTCTACCTGTATACGGCACAGGCAAATGCACTGAGCAAGGTAATAGAAAGTATGGACAAGGCAAAGACATCACTTTCAAAAATAAGCTCTACAAACAGACCGATAAGACAGGCTGCCATGCAGCTTACAAATGGAGTAAAACTTATGTTTATAAGTTATGATTCGCTATTAAAGTCGGAAGAGCTTTTAAATGAGCAGCTTAAGCTCTATGAGGGTATGAAGACGGCGGCAAAGGCTGCGGAAAGTTCAGGTATGAGCACTTCAGCTGAGTATACAAAGACGCAGCTTCAGGCACAGGAGGTTAGGAATAATCTGGACAGCCTGGTAGCCGGCAAGGAAAGTCTTAGAAAAAGCCTTATTATGCTCTGCGGCTGGAGTGAACAGGATACTCCGAATATAGTTCCTGTAACGGATGTAGACCTTAGTAAAATAGATACATTTAATCCTGATGAGGATATAAAAAAGGCTATAGGTAATAATTTTACATTAATAGAATTCAGAAATACAAAGTATAAAAAGTCTTTGGGAATGAAAGAATCAAGGGCTTTAAGTGAGGAGCAGATGGAGGCTAATTTAAAGACCAATCTTAATTCTTTGTATGCGGATGTTCAGAGTAAAAAAAGTGATTATGAGGCTGCAAAGTTAAGCCTTGAAACCGCTGATATTAATGACAATATAGCGAATGTCAAACTTCAAAATAAGATGATAAGCGGCGTGGAGTATCAGGGTGAAAGGCTTAAGAATTTGCAGAGCAGGCAGGCTTTTGAGACTGCGAGAATGGAGCTTTTAAAATCAATGGAGGTGTATGAAGCTGCTGTCGCAGGAATGGCTAAGGTAGAATAAAGACTTTTTGGTATTTGGATGTATAAAAATAACTTCTTACGGAAAGCGCTTTTGCTTAAGTCCTCGTGTAAGGGTACTATTTTTTTGGCTACACTGATGTTTGCAGAAAAGAAGTACCGACACTGCGGATGTTTCCTACAGAAGTTATTTTTATATTTTCTCGACTGCCGGTGTAAAATTTGTATATAAGCAAGCCATATTCCGACAGAAGGCTTTGGGAAGTGGAAAAGGGGACTATAATTTGAAAAAAAAAGCCCTTCCTAACAGCTCAATGTCTGCTAAAAAAAGCCTTTATGCGTCTTCAGGGACTCGAACCCTGGACAAATAGATTAAGAGTCTACTGCTCTACCAACTGAGCTAAAGACGCAAACCTTAAAAAAGATTTATCCTTGTCTCTTAAGGACAAGGGATATAATATA
>CAJPUK010000087.1 GCA_905373785.1 uncultured Johnsonella sp.
AATCAAGGTTGCCAAAATATCTGCAAAATACATTACATCCTAAACCTAAAACAACATAAATCATTATTTTGTTGGCTGAAATATTGAATTTTCAATGTACTAACCCATTTGGGGTGTGGGAAGTTTGAGTAAATATATATAGGTTTTAGCAACAGTTATTAGAAACAAGTAAGAAAGGCACTTATGAAAAAGATAAAAATGTATCTAATGCTAATAATGATTTTATTGGTAAGTATGGTAAGTACAGCTTGTATGTGGACTAAGGAAGGATATGTATATTCTGCTGTTAGATATATGGAAAAAAAGTATAGTGAAACTTTTGTTGATGCATATATGTTTACTAAAAATTCAGTAATTATGTCTCCGAAAAAAAATACAAGAATGCAAGTTTTCGCTGAATATAGAGATTTTAGTGGTAATGGTAAAAAAGAATGGGGGGACAACTACCTATACTATCTTCATATGGATGAGATATATAATGATGCAAAAGGGGTTGCTGATTCAGTATATGAAAACAGTAAGATATATATCCATATAAACGGCATTACCAATAACTTTAAATTGAATACAGATATATTAGAATTGTATAAACGAGGCACATTTACTACGTATATATATACAGACAAGGATATAGAACATAAAGAAGATGATGCTATAAAAATAAAACAGGGTATGTATGATAAGCAAATGTATGGAATAGTTAGTATTAATTATTTGAGGAAAGAAGATTTTGATAAAATGTCTGAAGACAAAATAGATGAAGTTGCAATGAAGGGTGCATATAATGTTGAGACTAATTTGTATATGAGAGATAGAGAACAAGACATAGAATGGAGGTATGGAGATTTTAATGAAGATTTGGAGTAGTGCTAAAAAGTAGAGAGATATAAGGTAAAGATAAGTATAGGGTAAAGAAGTTTTTAGTAGTAAAAATAGACGAGAATAGGATATTATATACTTGAGTTGTTTATTTACATAATAATAGAAATTCATGATTATGATGTCATGTGGAAAGAAGAATAATTTAAAGGAGTAAAATAATGGGAGAAAATTCAGCAGTACCCAGTGATAGAAATTATGTTAGTGAAGGAACGATAATAAATGAGGTTTTTTATAATGAAGTTTTATATTTGCCATTATATAAGATCAATGTTCGTGATAATGCTAATATAAAAGATGTATTAAAAAGTGCTAAAGAATATATGTCTACATTAGACAACAAGGAGCAAAAAGCTCTAAAAGAACAAGTTGAATATTTAGAAGGTATGATAGAGCATAATGAAGACCTCAAAGATGTTACTATAAGCAATATGAGCTGGAAGGATAATGATAATGATGGAAAGAAAGATCACCCTCCTTTAGGTATGCAGGCAGCAGTGTTTACAAAAGGCGATGAGGTAAATATTGTATATAGAGGTACACCTGACGGTTCATGGATAGATAATGCGGAGATAGTTATAGGTGGGATGTTTTACGCCTTAAACTATGTAGATAAAAACGGAAAAGTGTATAAACATTTATCCCCTATGCAAGTAGAGGCTCTTAAATATATGGATACAGTGCTTAAAAAAAACAGAGATAAATGGGATGATAAAATTCTTACAGTAGGTGGACATTCTAAGGGAGATTCATTGGCAGCTTTGGCAATGATGGTACATGGTGATAAATTTGATCTGTGTTTTGGAATAAATGGTCCAGGGGTGTCACCTGAAACACTTAAGGATATATTAAGAAACATAGGTGAAGAAAAGTTTTATGAATATCAGAATAAAATGTATAAGTTAAATGAAGCTAATGACTATGTAAATCCCTTTGGTGTTCCGCTTTATAAATCTGAAAACATAAGGTGGTATAAAGGTTTTTATCCTTTATGGGCTATAGATAAAGCTCACTATGTCAGTCCGATTTATAATATAGAAACAGGAGAACTTGCAAATTTTGTTGAAAATCAGGGGGTTATGGGAGTATTTGTAAGAGACCTTTATTTAAAGGTGGAAAAGTTAGATCCCCGTGAGAGAGAAGCACCATGTTATGGAATTATGTCAATATTACAATTTTTCATTAATAAAGAACTTCCTGTAGGAAAAGATATACGTTTTTATATGTATCTTATCAAAAAATTGAACATAATAATACTAGATGTAACTGACATATTTTTATCCACTTTAGATGATTATATAAAAAGAATTAACAAAGAAAATCCAATAATAGATTTACTGCCACTCATAGTCTTCATTAAGGGTGCAAAAATTGCACTTGATCATAATAAAATAGATATGTTAGATGCATTACAGCATTTACCGGTAGACCGTAATTATAAAACCGAAAAAGTAGCAATCAGCTATCGTAAAGTAGAAGGGCTTATTACAAAGCTTGATAATTATATTCTAGACTTGGACAGTAAGTATATACAAGCAGTTGAAGATATAAAAAGTTGGCTTGCCGGTGTAAAAGAAATAGGTGCTGGTAGTAGGAGGCTAGAGATAGCTATAAAAAACTACAAAGACATAAAAAAAGGACTTGAAACCTATAAAGACTTATTAAACCAATATAAAGCCTGCTGCGAAGAAACCGAAGACAGGTTTATAAAAAATCTTCAAGGAACAGCAACAGCATAAGTATTATACTTATAAGTTTAGTTTTATAGAATACATAATAAAGAAAGGTCCGGCTGGCAAAGAGCTACACACAAATATGTCCCACATAAACACAAACTCTAAACTAAATCTTGATACGGATGTTTTAAATCAGAAAAATTATAATAATAATCAGGCTTTTACCGACAGCTTTGATGTGGATATACTGACAGAGGATGCCGGAAAGCTATTTAAGAGTGCAGAGGCTAAAGAGCTTGAAAGTATGGATTTATTAAGGCAGGGTCTTTGGATCGGTACTTTAGATACTAAAATCAATGTAAGCTTGAACCTTCAAAAGGAAGTTGAAGAAAGCAATATATTTGCCACAAGTCCCAAGTACTACAAGATAAATATACTTAATTCCAATACAAATGAAAAAAGCTACTTTTATGTATTTATTTTTTCGCTGTGGTTTGTGTTTCTTATTCTTTTTGCAGTTTATCTAAGGTCGAGGAGTAAAAGCAATGCAGATAACATTTAATCTACAAATAGCTTCTATAAATGTTGAATTATGTATGGAAAGCAATAATATAATAGATCGTGCATTTAGGGAAATTGTAAAGCAGCAGGAAATACTGAAAATGATGAGTATAGATTTTTATTATTCATATATGCAAAAGAGACTTGTAAGTGCATATTTTACTTTGGAAGAGGCAGGTATAGTCTCGGGGGATAAGTTAACAGCGGTATGTAACGGAAAGGTACTAAATGGAAAGCACATATAAACTTAGGATAAAAAACTCACAAATAAATATAAAAAAAGATAAAAGATTTTTACTCAGCTTTCCATGCAAACATCTTTTAGACTGTAGCATAGAAGAGACTGAAGATGAGAGTATATTTATATTTGATCTAAGTGAACAAAGTAAGTTCAGTGAAGCTTTAGACCTAAAGTTAAAGGATAAGTACAGGCTGCTTTATAATGTAGCGGAGCTTAACACCATAAGTGACAGATATATTGTAGATATAAGACCGGATAATTTAGTCTATGATGTAAACTTGATTCCCTCATTACTTTTTAGGGATAAGACAAGAGTGAATGAGGAAGATAGATTTTTACCCCGTTATAAAGCATTAGTAGCCTATGTATTAAAACCGAATTTAGGTTTTGAGGATTATTATGTAGGCGGAAATGAATTTTATATAAAGCACAAGGAGCTTAAACAGCTTGCAGGTATAGAAAGTACCAAAGATTTAAGAGCATGGCTTTTGTCAATGTATAAGTTCCGGGAAGAGTATATAAATACTAAAACCAAGAGTATTTCTATAAGAAATTATAAACTTATAAAAGTTTTTATGCCTATTATGTTAGGGCTTACTGTATCAAGCTTTGCCTACTCATTATATTTATATAAATATGATTTTGTATTTAAGGACAGAATTATCAAGGCACATCAGCTTTATCTGTCCATGGATTATGTAAAGCTTGAAGAAAGCCTACAGAATATAAAACTTGACAGACTTCCCACAGAATCTAAGTACATACTTGCAAGAGCCTATGTATCTACGGAAGGACTTACCCCAAAGCAAAGGGAGAATGTTCTGTCGGCTATGAGCCTTAATATTGACAGCCATGTATATGATTTTTGGATTTTAATAGGCAGGCTTAAGTTTGCGGAGGCTATAGATATGGCAAAGAGGCTTGGAGATAAGGAAATGCTGCTTTTTGCCTATATTAAAGAGTTTAACTATTTAAAAGCGGATCTTAGTAAAAGCGGTGAGGAGAAGGCGGCTCGCATATCTGAACTTGAAAAGCTTATAGAGGAAATGAAAAAGACTACAGAAAATGTAAATCAATAGCAAAGGGAAGTTTTTTAGATGACAAGCCTTATATTATATAATGATAAAAAGTATATAGAATTATCAATTAAGAGTAAGATAACGGTTGACAAAGCCGTATTTGCTTCAAAAGAAGACCTGTGCATAAGTCCTGCTTTAGAAAAAGACAGCTATACAAAGGGTGAGGAAGATATAAAGTCCGGTAATACTCGAAAGGTAGAAGATATAAGTATCAATTCTCTAAGTTTGGAAGATTTTTCAAAGTCAAATACTGATAAAATAATGCCTCTTCTTTTTGAGAATGTGCCGTATCAAAGATATTATCTAAAAAATATCATAAGAATATCGGCTGATGAAGATGCCGATATAGTAATAAAAGATAAGAGTATAGACCTAATTCTTGAAGGACTTAAGTTAAATATTTTATCAGGAAATGTATATGTTAATGCTGTTATTAAAGAAAGGGGGATTTATAAGCTTGACAAGGGTACAATGATTTTTTTCCCTGAGCTCAAGATAAATCTATATGATTCTTTTATAGAGATTTCTTCTAATAGCTACAAAACCTCCTTGCAGGCTGTACTTGAGGAGTATTCTGTATTTGACGGTTTTCCCGTATATAAAAAAGCCCCCAGAATAAGAAAATCCTTACCAACTGACAGTGAGGATATTAAAAATCCTAAAACCAAGGAAGAAAAGCCTAAGTTTGATATGGCAAAGCGTATAGCAATGCCTCTTCTTACTATGCTTATGACGGTGGGTGTCAGTATAGTCTTAAAAAGAGGTATGTATATACTTATGAGTGTAAGTACCTTTATTTTGAGTATTGTATTTTCCGTATATACCTCCATACAGGAAGGTAAGGAGTTTAAGGAAAGAGAGCTTAAGAGGGTAAAAAACTATGAAAAGTATCTGCTTGCAAAAAGAAAGGCACTGCACAGGCTTTATTTAAAACAAAAGGAAGCACTGGAGTTTACTTATCCAAGTATACAGAGTATAGAGAAAATGATAGCTGGGTATTCTGACAGGATATATGAAAGAGGTTTTGATGACAGTGATTTTTTACATATCTCCTTAGGAAAGTCCAAAATGAAGTCAAGCTACAATATAAGCTACAGTGAAGATATAGAGTCCTTGGAAGAAGAAAGGCTTAAAGATGAAGCAAAAAGTCTATATGAAAAGTATTCTTATATAGAAGATCTACCTATGGTGGTGGATCTTAAAAATGCCAATCTCGGTTTGGTCGGTGAAAAGCCCTATGTGCATAAACTTATCAAAAGCATTATAACTCGGCTTTGTTTTTTCCACAGTTACCATGACCTTGAAATAATCATGTTTGTAGACGAAGAGTTTGAGAAGGAATTTGAAGCCTTTTCTTATTATCCTCATTTTAAATTAAAAGATGTCAATGTAAGAACCTTGGTATATGCCGATAATCACAGTGAGCAGGTGCTTTCAAGTATGAGCGGTATATTAAAGGGCAGGAAAAATAAGTTAAATGAAGAAAAAAAGGATATAAAGTTCTTACCGCACTATGTATTTATCGTAGATGATCCCAAATTCATTATGGATAATTCCGTTATGGAGTATATACAGGAGTTTGATAAAAGAATGGGTGTTTCTTTGATCTTTTCAAGTGATGATAAAAGTAAACTTGCCGAGAATATAAAAACGGTTCTTATAATAGAAGGAAAAGAATTTGCGACATTGTTACTTAATGAGGGGAACTTAATATCCAAGGAGCTTTTGCTTGAGGACTCTTCGAAAGTTGATACGGAGTTTATGGCAAGAAGGCTTAATGCACTTGAGCATATAAAGGGTAGCAGCAGTCGTATACCTGAGAGCCTAAGCTTTTTTGATATGTATGAGGTAGGAAGCCCTAAAGAATTAAAAATCCTTGAAAGATGGAACAAAAGCCTGATATATAAGTCTATGGCTGTGCCGCTCGGTTTAAGAGCCGAGAAGGATATAGTATATCTTAATTTGCATGAAAAAGCCCATGGTCCTCATGGACTGGTAGCCGGAACTACCGGCTCCGGTAAGTCGGAGATCATACAAAGCTTTATCCTCTCACTTGCAGTAAATTTTCATCCCTACGATATAGGATTTTTGCTTATAGACTATAAGGGGGGAGGTATGGCGAATTTATTTGCAAAGCTGCCTCATTTGCTCGGAACTATAACAAACCTGGACGGAAGCGAGAGTTTAAGGGCGCTTGCTTCTATACGAAGTGAACTGGCAAGAAGGCAGACCTTGTTTAATGAAGCCGAGGTCAATAATATTAATGATTATACAAAACTGTATAAGGCAGGTAAACTAAAGAAGCCCCTGCCTCATTTGCTTATAATCTCGGATGAGTTTGCACAGCTTAAGCAGGAACAACCGGATTTTATGACGGAGCTTGTGTCTACTGCAAGAATCGGAAGAAGCTTGGGTGTGCATTTAATACTTGCCACACAAAAACCCTCAGGTGTGGTCAATGACCAGATCTGGTCAAACTCCAAGTTCAAGCTTGCATTAAAGGTGCAAAACAGTGCAGACAGTAAGGAGGTTATTAAAACTGAAGATGCCGCCCATATAACTCAGGCGGGAAGGGCGTATCTGCAGGTAGGTAACAATGAGATCTATGAGCTTTTTCAGTCGGCTTGGAGCGGTGCACCCTACTTTGAGAGGAAAGAATTAAGTTTTGACAGCAGCATATATAGGATCAATAAAATAGGGCAAAAGGTTTTGCTAAGTGATTTGGAAGAAGAGTATAAAAAAGAAACTAAGCCGAGTACTGAACTTGATGTAAGTGTAGACTATATAAGGAAGGTTTATGACGGATTAAATATTGAAGACATTGAAAGACCTTGGCTTGAACCTTTGAAGGATAATATATTAAATCCCTATGTAACAAAGTATTTGGAAGCTCCTTTTGATGTGGCACTTAAGCCTGATTTAAGTATGAAGGCTCATATAGGACTTGCCGACATACCGGATAAGCAACAGCAGCTAGAATATGAGTTTGATTTTATTAAAGAGGGGCATCTTGCGATATTTTCATCGCAAGGCTTCGGTAAGTCTACCTGTATTATGAATATTATTCTGGATCTGGCTATCAATAACTCTCCAACTAATTTGCATATGTATGTGTTGGACTTTGGTAACTCGGGACTTATACAGCTTAAAAGTATGCCTCATGTAGCCGATTACATAGTATTTGATGATATGGAAAGGCTCGGAAAGCTTATTGTAAGTATAGAAAATGAAATTAAATTAAGGAAAAAGCTTTTATCCAAGGCACTTGCAATGAATTTTACCATGTATAACGAAATCAGCAAAGAAAGGCTTCCGGCTAAAATCATCTTTATAGACAATATTGATATTATCAAAGAGATAGAATTTGATATGGAAGATTGGATCAATAAGGTGGCAAGAGACGGAGCCGGTCTTGGCATCTACCTTGTTATAAGTGCCGCAAGATACGGAGTACTAAGGTATGCCACACTGAATAATTTTAAGACCAAGATTGCTTTATTCTTAGTTGAGGCAAGTGATGTTAATTCTCTTATGGGAAGATCAAAGTATAAGATACCTGAAGTTAAGGGCAGGGCTTTGGTAAAGCTTGAGGATACCAATCTTATGCAGGTTTACAAAGCGGTAGGCGGTGAAGGTGTGGGTTATTCTAAGAATGTGCTTAGCCTTGTGGAAACTATAGACAGTATCAATACTGCTAAAAAGCCGGATAAGATTAAGGTTATGCCGGATATGGTAATGTTTAGTGATATATTTAATAAAGACATCTTATCCGAGCGAAAGGTAGGTATAGGATTGGATACGGAAAATGTAAGTATACAGGCGATAGAGCTTACAGGTACAGCGAATTTAATACTCGGATTATCACAGACCGGAAAAACCAATGTATTAAAAATCATATACTCCCAGTTAAGGGGATGTAAGCTTTTCCTTGCCGATATCAGAGGCGGTGATTTCCTTGATATGGAAACCGGTCCGAATGATACCTGCGTGGACAGTGCAGCAGGTGTGGATAGTTTTATAGACGCTCTTATAGCTTATGTTGACGAAAGAGAAAACAGTTATATCGAAGAAGCCTCTGTAAAAAGATTAAAAGATTTTGTAAAGGAGCAGGAAAGTGCCGCTATAATTATAGATGATGCGGATAATTTTATAGAGCTTGTAAAGCCGAGAAAGGCGGAGGCTGAAAGGGCATTTGCCAAGGCTTTGGAGTATGGTTTAAGTATAGTAGTAAGCAGTACGCCTAGTAAGTTAAAGGGCTTTGATGAACTTACCAAAATATTCAGAGCGGCTAACAACCTGATAATACTCGGCTCTCCGGAAGATCAAAATATGATTAGAATCCCGAATATAAGAAATTATAAGCCAAGCATAGATATGGGATTTATAGTATCAAGACAGGGGGCAAGGAAGCTGCGTATGCCAAGAGCATAAAAGCAGGAACTAGAGAATCGTTTCTTAAATAAGTATACCAAATAACTTGCTTCTTTTTCGGATTGAATATATCAAAAAAAATAGTTTAGCTCACTACGCCTACGTTTTTTGATGTACGCTTGGAAAAATATTCATCGTTTTTGATATACTTATTTTGTGAACGATACACTGGTGAAAAGTTAACATATTTAGTACTTGAAGCGAAAGTTTTATGATTAAGTCAGAAAGTGATTAAGATTGCTCTAAGAGTTCCGGAAAATATGAAAGTTAAAGATATTTGCTGCAAATAACTTGCTTGTTTTTTATTAATATAGTATATTTTCAATATAATAATGATTATTATTTTAATCTGAGCTTATTCATGAAATATATTGGTAAATATAGTAATCAAGTCGTAGGCTATAATTTACAATATTTTAGGAATTATGCAGCACAAATAATACTACAAGGAGACGGTATGGTTACAACTATAAAGGTAAACGGGATGATGTGTTCACATTGCAAAGCAAGTGTTGAAATGGCAGTAAAAGCATTGGATAAAGTTAGCAAGGTTGAGGCTAATGTAGGTGAGAGAGAAGTTGTGGTTACACATGAAGATGATTTGAGTGTAGAGAAGATACATGAGGCGATTATAGCAGCAGGTTATGAGGTAATGTAAACATAATTTTGTATAAAAAAACTGCTAGCGGTCTTCAATTAGGGATTTTTAGTCTATGAAAAAAGGTATAACATACTGCAATGTAGGTTATGCTTTTTTCATGCTCTGACGGGATATTAACTGCACCGGTAAAGTTACGATTTTTTTGTAAAATAAGTGATAAAGAAAACGGATACATTTGAAAAATTGCTTTTCTTTATCTGTTAGCTTTAAAAG
>CAJPUK010000088.1 GCA_905373785.1 uncultured Johnsonella sp.
TTACCGGAGCATATAAATACACTTCATAACCATCATCTGAATAAGATTTATAGCTCAAAGCATCAATACTTTTTGTCTTTCCTCCCTTTACCTGTACGACAGCCTTCTTTTTATTGTTCTTATCCCTACCGATCAATTCACACTCAATCTTTATTGTTGTGGATTTATTTGCAATAGAATTTGATAGAACATAGAAATTCTTTTTAATTTGAAGGTATGCGATAACCAATTCTTCAAGTTCAAGGTCAGGAAGATTGTCTAAAATAGATCCCGACAACTGATTGTACTCGTATTTATTTATTCCGGACAGGTTATTATAGATATGTTTTGAATACTCAACAATAATTTTATCATAAATACCCTCAGCAATTCCACCTCTCGGTCTGTTAAATGACGCCTTGATCTGTCCCGGAATCTGCATTCCCACCTTAAATGCTAATACAGGAAGTACTGCACCTATATCCATTACCTGATCATACTTAGGGATTGCTTTTCCTGTTGCTCTACAAACCCAGTAATTACCTTGTAAATCTCTGGTCCAAAACAAATCATCCACTCCTGTATCTCTGAATACATTTAATGCATGATTTATTCGAAAGACACCCTCTTTAACAGCATAATAAAAGTCTTTATATGTCTTTATTTCAATGTCTTTTCTGTATATAGAACTCCATCCGATAGCGAGATATTGCTTGTCACCATTTAAGCAAAAATCAATTAAGGTACTTCTATCCTTACAATCTGTTTTAATATTGATCCTCGTTACATGATTCATTTTAATAGTTCCCCTTATACTTTATGCATTTCACAAATAGATTTTTTAATCCGCACACTAAGATTTTTTGGTTTCAATACCTCTACATATGATCCATACTGTAAAGCCCGATAAAACATTGAATCTTCTTTACAGTTAAATCTTACTTCCATCTGTCCGGGTACATCTGTTTTTCCAATACTAAGGTCTTTATCCAGCCGGTCTATCACCTCATTCATCATACTTTCTTCTTTCAGCGCTCTTACGGGAACACTTGAACCACTAAACATATAAATGTGTTCAGCCGTATGCTTAGACAAATCAAATCCGTTCTTAAAATCTTTTATTTCTTTTTTTATACTTCATTAGAGTCCCCAACTACAACTGTCTCTTCAAGAGTTGTAAGTATAATTTCAAGCATCAGTTCTACAAAGATATAACTGTCAGCCTCTTTGTCAGACTTTCCGAGTGCATCATAATAGTCCTGTTGCCTACTTCTTATCAATTCCTCAATCGGAAGCCAGAAAAACAATTCGTTCCATTTTCCAAGCAATAAACTGTGCCACATTCTTCCGATACGACCGCTTCCATCTGCAAAAGGATGAATAAATTCAAACTCATAATGAAAAATTGCACTCTTGATCAATGGATGCATTTGAGATCCTTTATACCATTCAAATAATTTCCGGATCTGCATAGGTACAAATTCGGCAGGTGGAGCCATGTGTACAACAACATCTACATCAAATATTCCTACTCCTCTACTTCTAAATGTTCCATTCTATAAAATCAACCCTTCCATCATAACCCGGTGTGCTTTCAGTAAGTCTTTTACAGAATTGGGATCAAGTGAAAGCAGCAGTTCATATGTGTCATAAGCATTCTTAACCTCTCGTATTTCATTAGGATTTCCAAGAACCCTCTTTCCATCCAAAATGGCAGTCACTTGTTCTAAAGAAAGCGAATTCTGTTCTATCGCAAGTGAAGAATGTATTGTTCTGATTCTATTTTCTTTTCTCAAATGTGGATTTATTTTCCCATGAGAAAGAACTGCTATCCGTCCTACTTGCTCACTAATTGCAGCCACAAGATTTATAATCCTATCCGTTATATGAAACGGTGGTTTGTATTCACTCATTGTTTATTCTGTCCTTTATCCTAAAATATTCATTACCTAAAAAACATGCCTAATATAAACTTATTACTTTGTAACCATATCCAATAATGACTTATAACTGTCAATAACATCATGTACCACAGCGCCATTACTGACTGCTTTATTTAGCCCATAGATGTATATAAACACTTGAAACAGGTCAAAAAGGAAGGATTTCTCACTCTCTTTTGTTTTAATACCTATCCTATACAATTATCCGGACTTGGTCCGTGGATATCATAAAACATCCTACAACAGCCGATTTCACCTCTTATTACAATATATCACAATATAGATAATAATAACATTTTTAAACATATATTTGAATCTGATTTTATAAATTATCCTACACAATATCTCCACACATTCGTACTATCATTTACCATATGGCACTTATTAATACCTTACGCAATACCATTTGACAATTTAAACTCATTGTGCTAGAACATGTTACAAAATAAAGCCAAGAAAGTGTGTTAAGAGATGGAATTTTATCGTACAAACGGAGAAAGGATACATTATGAGATTATCGGGACAGGCTTTCCTGTCGTATTTCTCCATGGCAATAACTTAGAAAGCGGTTATTTTAAAAAACAAAGGATACTTAGCAAGTACTTCAAACTTATTTTTGTGGACAGCTTAGGACAGGGGCAGTCGGGAAATATATTCGGAAAGATAAGTTTTTCCTATCTGGCGGACAGTCTGGAAGAACTACTCTCATACCTTACTGTAAAGAAATGTCTCTTGGTAGGACATAGTGACGGAGCTAATCTTGCCATAGAATATGCCGCACTTCATCAAAGCAGGGTCGCCGGTATTTTGGCAAATAGCGGTAATATCGCATTTGACGGCGTTAAGTTTCTCCCAAGATATTCAACTTATCTCGAAGAGAGCCTTTATAGGGTTTTGGGTATATTTTCTCCTTTTTTTAATAGAAAAGCAAAGGTCTCTGCACTTTTATATGAGGATCTTGATATTCCAAAGGACGCATTTGCCAAGTCAAACTATCCGGTCGTAGTTTTGGCAGGTGCACATGATATGATCAAGCGAAGGCACAGCATTGAGATTGCAAAACTTTTCCCAAAAGGAAAATTTATAGAAATAAAAAATCAAGGGCACAACATTCCCCAAAAAGACAGTATTTGCTTTAACAAAATCATTTCCGAATTGGTAAAATATATACAAAATTTCAAACAATACATTCCCGACAATATAAGGAGGTAAGAAATGCAAAACATCATCTCTTTTTTTAAAAAATGGCAAAATCTTCTAAAAGGCATTTTATTTATGAGTATACTTATACTGGTAATTGTAGAGCTTTCTCGCATGGGTAAGACCATTTCTTTTGCTGCCATCAAAAGTATACTCAGCACTTTGTCCGTACTTAAGATTTTTAGTCTTCTTTTCTTCGGCATACTTGCGGTGTCTCCGATGATACTGTATGACTACATACTTAGCAAAGAACTTGGTAAAAAGATTTCTATAGCTAAACTTATAGAGAACAGTTGGACCATCAACAGCTTAAATAATCTTATAGGATTTGCCGGAATTGTAGATGTAGGGCTTCGCTACAGCTATTTTTCAGAAGAGGAAAATGAAGGCAAGACAATGCAGGGTATATCAAAGGTAATGCCTTACTTTATGTCCGGGATGTCCCTTTTGTCCTTTATTTCACTTTTTCTTTTGTTTTTTTATCCTGAAAATGATTCATTAAAGACATATAGCTTTGTACTTGTAATTGCTACATTCATACTTCCTGTTTTATTATTTCTTTCTACCAGAAAGGGGCTTAACTATTTCGGAAACTTAAGCTATAAGAAAATCATAGCTTTAATAGGTACTTCAGTTTTGGATTGGAGCTTTGTATCGGGCTTTTTCTTTTATGTGGGAAAAGTGCTGGGGTATAATGTTTCCCTTGCAAATATACTTCCGCTATTTTGCATTTCTATTTGTATAGGTATCGTATCCATGATACCGGGAAGTCTCGGAAGCTTTGATCTGATAATGATAGGCGGACTTTTGCACCTGTCAATAAACAATAACGAGGCGGCAAGTTGGCTTTTACTTTTCCGTATTTTTTATTATATCATTCCTTTTTTCATCGGACTGTTTCTTTTCATAAAGAGTATGGGAAGGCAAATAAATAACAAATTTTTAGGTGTACCGAAAAAGCTCATTAACCTGATAGGACAAGGGGTAATTCACTTTATGGCAAATTTTTTCGGTTTTTTTCTG
Organism: uncultured Johnsonella sp.; assembly: GCA_905373785.1. Lineage (GTDB taxonomy): Bacteria > Bacillota > Clostridia > Lachnospirales > Lachnospiraceae > Johnsonella. The sequence continues at coordinate 4,146 of CAJPUK010000088.1, forward strand.
ATGGCAAGTGCAATAATGCCTGATGAAATTCATAGTATACCGATTATCGGAAAAATGGATCCGATCAGGGGGCAGCTTCTTTTTCAGTTTCCAAGCTTTCTGCTCGGCAGCCTTTTTTTCCTACTTGGAAGACTGTTAAAAAGACGCTCTGCCTTTTCAAAGACTTTTTGCATCGTTTTATGTATGATAAGCCTTATATATATTAACCTTGGAGACTATTCTATCTTTAGTTCTCTTTATATACTGATCTTTATGACATTAGTGTATGCACAAAGAAAAGGCTTAAACAGAAAAGCATTTTTTTATCCGCTTGAAGACAGAGCAAAAGACATCGGATATATAGTTGCAAGTTTGCTGATTACTGTTTTTCTTTTGTATATATCAAGAGGAAGTAGCGGAAGTAACAGTTTGGGTTTTCTTTTATTTCATCATAATAGAATTTTATTAAAAGGCTCCTTAAGAACTTTCTTCTTTTCAGGATTTTTGAGTCGCTTTTTACATCTTTTTGCATACTTTTTAATCATCGTATTTTTTTATATTGCAGTGGAGTCTATAGCAAAAGACAGACACTTTTCGTTCGGAGAAAAGTTTGAAAAATCCCGTTTTCAAACTTTTTTACAAAGCTTTAATAATACTAACTTAGATGCTTCCCTTGCATTTTTAGGTGATAAACTTCTCTACTACTATAGAGAAGATGATAAGGATTTGACAGCTTTCCAGTTTGCCTTGGAAGACGGCAAGGCTGTGGTTATGGGTGACCCTATCGGAAAAAGAGAATATTTTGATAAGGCGGTTTTGGCATTTATAAAAGATGCGGAAGAAAAAAATCTAACCCCTCTTTTTTATGAAGTCGGTCAGGAAATGACTCTACTTCTTCATAACTACGGATATGAATTTATGAAGTTCGGAGAAACTGCAAAGGTCGATCTTAGCGAATTCGATCTGATTGGAAAAAGCGGCAAAAAGTTTCGTGCCATTATAAATCGTGGGGAAAACAGCGGATATCACTTTAAGATGGAGTTGCCTCCTTTTTCTGATGATTTTTTGGATAAACTGCAAAATATTTCCGATGACTGGCTTGACAAAAGACAGGAAAAGGGCTTTTCTTTGGGCTTTTTTGACAGAGATTATCTTTCGCTTGCACCTATTGCCTGTGTCTTGGACGAAGACGGACATATTTTGGCATTTGCCAACTTTTTAGTATGCAATACCGACCTTGAAGCAAGTATAGACTTAATGCGTTATGACCCCAAAACTGAAAGAGGCGGTATTATGGACTATCTTTTTGTTCAGATTTTCCTCTATCTTAAGGATAATAATGTTAATTACTTTGATCTTGGTATGGCTCCTCTTTCCAATGTCGGACAGTATGAGCACAGTTTCTTTCAAGAAAAAATTGCCTTCTTAGTCTATAGCTTTACAAATCGCTTCTATTCCTTTGGAGGTCTTAGAAAATATAAGGAAAAGTTCGCACCGTTCTGGGAACCCAGATACCTTTCCTACCCGAAAGACAGTGCGCTTCTTTTTAATTTGCTTTCTATTTATAGGATAGATAACAGGCAGGTGAAGAAGGGGTGAAAAATTCTTGGATGGTTTTATAATTAAAACCATCCAAAAACTCTACATTGATCTATATAGGCACATTGATGTGGATATCTCAGCTACCTGAATTGCAACTTTTTTACAAATCGCTCATGCTGTCTGTTCTAATATAAAATGTTCCTCTACCCGAACCCTTTCGAATAATAATCCCTTCTTCTGTAAGCTTTTTTAATGCTGCCAAGGTTGAAGATCTTCCTATACTTGGACAGTTTTGCACAACATCCGCTCCTGTAAACTTCCCTACTTTTTTCTCTACATAATTTTTCACAATATCATAGGCACTACTACTTTCTTTTATGAGTCCGACTCTTTCTTCAAACTCAGTGTAACAAGACAAAATCACCTGCAACATATACTTTATAAAAGGAGTAGCATCGTTTTTTTCTTCATACCATCCTATATCGGCTTTTTCCAGTGTATCATAATATATGTCCTTTGTTTTCTCTATTTGTTTTTCTACACTGATATATTTTCCTACATTATATCCGCTCTTATACAAAAGAAGAAGTGTGAGAAGTCTGCTCATCCTGCCATTTCCATCATTAAAGGGGTGTATACATAAAAAATCACATATAAATATGGGAATCAGTATAAGCGAATCTATTTTTTCATTTGAAATAGCCTGTTCATAAGCATTACACAGTCTCTCTACTGCTTCAGGTGTATCATATGGTGCAATAGGAGTAAACCTTGTTACTACAGTTCCATCCACTCTTGTTTCGTTAATGTAATTTTGAACGCTTTTAAAATATCCTCCATAAGACAATCCTGCTCGTTTTAAAAGATCTCTATGAAGTTGTAGAATATAGGATGGTTTGATAGGTATATACTCGTTACTTTCATGTATTGTATTTAAAACATCTCTATATCCCATAATTTCATTTTCATTACGATTATGAGGTGTTGTTTTTTCTTCAAATAATTGCTTCATTCTGGTACTTGTTGTTACTATACCTTCAATCTTATTTGAACTTTCTGTACTCTGTATTTTGGCAATCTCAGTAAGTCTATACAACTCTACCGGCTTTTGTCTTATAAATAATTCCTGCCTTCCCTTACATTCATGTATCCTTGCAACAAGGTTTAATATCTCATTATCCCATACTTTATTAAGGAGTACACTGTAATCAAATGTTCTCATATAAACTCCTTTCATCCAAGAATCTGTACTTTCATCCAACTTTACTATGTTTTGGACGAAAATACAATCTATTGGATGGAAAATTTTCTACTGCAAGTTATAGTCATCAATATACAAAGCAATCTTACTTTTAATAAAATAATGAGGCTGTGTATTTTAAGATTTTTGCACAAGTTGTATGATTGCATTATACCAAAATACCACTACATCTTGTGCTTGATCTCTATTTTGCAACAGCCCCATTAAAAAGTTATTTATTTTTCTAACGCCTGCTCAACATCAGCTATAAGGTCACGAATATCTTCTATACCCACAGACATTCTGACAAGATCCGCAGATACTCCTGCTGCCAAAAGCTCCTCATCATTCATCTGTCTGTGAGTAGTGGATGCCGGATGAAGTACGCAGGTCCTTGCATCAGCCACATGAGTAACAATCGCAGCCAGTCTTAAAGCATCCATAAACTTAACAGCCGCTTCTCTTCCGCCTACGACACCGAATGATATAACTCCGCAAGATCCCTTCGGTAGGTATTTTTTTGCCATTTCGTGCTGACTGTCATTTTCAAGTCCCGAAAAAGAAACCCATGATACCTTAGGATGCCTTTGTAAATACTTGGCAAGAGCCAAGGCATTTTCATAATGTCTTTCCATTCTTAGATGCAGTGTTTCCAACCCAAACCCAAGGTAGAAAGAATTCTGCGGTGAAGGTATGGAGCCCAGATCACGCATTAAATTAGTTGTCATCCTTGTAATATACGCAGCCTTACCGAAGCTTTTTGTATACACTGTTCCATGGTAGGTTTCATCCGGAGTTGTAAGCCCCGGGAATTTATCGCTGTATTTTCCCCAATCAAAATTACCTGAATCCACGACTGCGCCGCCAACTGCATTTGCAGAACCGTTCATGTATTTAGTAGTTGAATGAGTAACAATATCCGCACCCCATTCAAAAGGTCTGCAAAAGATAGGTGTAGGGAAGGTATTGTCAACGATTAGCGGTACTCCATGCTTATGTGCTACATTTGCAAACTTCTCTATATCAAAGATCCTAAGTGAAGGATTGGATAAGGTTTCACCAAAAACCAGCTTGGTATTAGGCTTAAACTTTGCTTCAAGTTCCCAGGCTGAAATATCCGGATCAACAAAGCTCGTTTCTATGCCCATAGTTTTCATAGTTTTAGCTATCAGGTTGTAGGTACCTCCGTAGATAGCTGACGATGCTATAACATGATCTCCTGCATTGGCTATATTTAAAATCGCATAAAAGTTAGCCGCCTGTCCTGATGAGGTTAGTATAGCCGCTACGCCGCCTTCAAGCTGACATATTTTATTGGCAACGGCGTCATTGGTAGGGTTGGCAAGTCTGGTATAGAAATACCCCGCTTCTTTTAAGTCAAACAGATCACCCATTTGCTGAGATGACTCATACTTAAAAGTTGTAGACTGTACTATAGGAACTACTCTTGCTTCCCCGTTTTTAGGTTCATAACCACCTTGAACACAGATGGTGTTAATATTGTAATTTGACATTTATAAAACTCCTTTTTTCCCAAGTCTAATTAATATATATTTTTATTCTTATACTGTCAAGCTGAGTATAAGTTGGCATAATATATCCATCGCCGGGCATCTCTGTTTGCACTTTCAGATAGCGGCTGAGTACACTTTCAAAAAGGTAAATGAAAGCGGCTAAAGTGACCGGGGTAATATACTATCTTTGATCAAGCCCCGAATAGGCTGTCGCGTATCTCATGGAAACCGGGTATAGGCTATATAAACCTCGCCTTCATATATTGCAGATTGTTTATCGGATGATTACAAATCCATGTCCTTCAGTATGATATCCAACATCTGCCTAGGTGTGACAATAAAAGGCTTTTCCGGGAAATGCTTTATGTTTCCTGTCACCAAGTAAGCTTCTTCTTCTTTTCTTTCTTCCATAACCACTTCATAAAAGACGCGATCCTTCGAATCCGGAAGTTCAATATCTATCTGATCCGCATCCACATAAATCCCGTGTAGGTGGAACGAGTGTATGATTGTCTCAACGATATCCTCTGTCAAATGAAACTTAGGTCTGGATAGCACTACTCTATATTCGTTTTCAATCACATCATTCAAAACTGGAACTATAGGACCATCGAAAGCCAACTCAACGATACTGCCGGGGACAGAGTTATGCTTAAGAATCGCAGAGACAAGGACATTTGTGTCGATAACAGCATAGTATTTCATAAGCTTTTATTTCCTTGCTTCGGCAATCTCAGTGTTAATCTCATCAAGCGACATATCTGCAATTTTGTATTCTTGAGCAATACATCTGGCACGCTTGAGAGCATTGATCCCGGTATTATCTTCAGCTTCGATTTTCATACTGAAAGGAATGCCATTTTCCTGATTTAACCTTGAAACACACATCCTAAGATAGGATGGCAAAGAAAGACCCAGACGATCAAGTATCCGAATCGCCTTAATTTTTTCTGTATCTTCTGTTCTGAACTGAACTAATGTACTTGCCATAGTAAAATACCTCCTTCTTAGCTTATGTTTTTCTTGTACTTATAGTGTATCATAATATGATTTCAAACGCAATCATATGATTACATGAATTAATTTATAGGTTCATTATACAGTTTTAAAAGAATTCCCTGTTTATAATCAACTTTTGAAGGGTCAACATATTGATTAAAAAACAAAGAAATTATCTTTCTTAGATTATTTTTTATAAATAAATCATCTTCTGTTAATGATAATATTCCTGCTATATGAG
>CAJPUK010000089.1 GCA_905373785.1 uncultured Johnsonella sp.
GGGCAAAAAAAAGCTAATTATTCCGTACTTAAACTTATATTACTTGCCATGTTTGGCGGTATTATGATCGGTTTGGCTTCTGCCGGTGCCAATACTGTATCCGCTACAGTTGATAACCCTTCTATAGCAAAATTACTTTCAGGTCTTGTATTTCCTACCGGACTTGCAATGGTAGCTATTTGCGGTGCAGAGCTTTTGTCAAGCAGTTGTCTGGTTATACTTAGTGTATTTAGCTCTAAGCTTAGTTATGCAAAATTATTTACATATTGGTTCTGGGTATTTATAGGTAATATTTTAGGCTCTTTAGTTATAGCTGTAATTATGTACCTGTCAGGTCAGTTTTCATTTTTTGACAATCAAATAGCTCTAACTACCATAAAAGTGGCTATTAAAAAAGTTTCTCTTACACCCTTGGAGGCAGTATCCTTAGGCATACTTTGCAACCTGCTTGTATGTCTTGCTATTTTAATGGCAGTAGCAGGTAAAAGCCTTGCAGATAAAGTTTCAGCTGTTTATCTGCCTATAATGCTTTTTATCCTTTGCGGTTTTGAACACTGTGTTGCAAATATGTACTATATACCGGCAGGACTCTTAGCACTTCAAAATCCCGAATATAAAGCACTTGCAATTGAAAAAGGCTTGCACATAAATAAACTCAGTGTTATGTCTTTTCTCTTTAACAATCTGCTTTGGGTCATCGTGGGCAATATCATAGGTGGAGCTGTTATAATTGCAGGCATGTACTATCTTTTATACCTTAGAAAGCAGCACAAATAATATTTTATTTACATTGGTAATTTTATATTTGAATAAAAAAACTCCCTGTAACTTGATATTGTAACATTTTTTGAAAAATTTTACTGATCATAACCGGCTGTGTTGCTTATTCTCCCCTACTATGTAGAGAACTTATGCACTAAGCCCTGACTAGGTATTAAATATAGCATAAGCTTTCTTGCCTATTATGTAGAAAGCCTATGCTAATACACTCGTCTGTAAGAGTTAAAATTTATTTTTTCAAAAAACAAATGTTACAAAAACAAAGTTACAGGGAGTTTTAAACTTTATTTAATTCTAAGCTCCTTTTATCCGCTCAAGTATCTCCTCTACATCTCCATATCTTGCAAGCTCTCCATAATTATTATTAAAAGTAATTACACCTAGCTTAAAGTTTTGCATATATGCAGCACTCTCACTTCCATCAGCCTTTCCAAGCTTATCCCTTAAAGTAACCGCCTTATTTATACGGCGGTACACATGGGAGTGCATATCTTTTACTATAGAGCTTGCCACCTCGGATACTATACCTTCTGCAACAAGTATATCCACCGCTTCATCTGTTGTGTTGCTCTCAAGCATCTTTTTTGCAAGTTCATAACGGTAAAGCTTAAGCTTGGTACTTTCTTCTTTTTCTGTGGATAAGTCTATATCCGGTCCCTTTGCAGTCTTAAATTTTGCCTTTAATACATGGGCTGCCAAAATCTCGCATCTGGCATCGGCTTCATTGGAATGTGTATTCATAATTCCTGCTGCCACTTTTACAAACTTTCCTATATGACCTATTAAAAGTATGGAGCCGGCTCTTAAATTAACAGCCAAATCAAGTGCCTCACCTATATAATTGCTGAATTCCACCGGCAGCTCCATAGGTATTCCGTAATTTGCATTGGAATAACTTATCGCATAGTTTCCGGGCACTCCTACTATTATATCGGAACTTTCAAGTCTTACCTTAAGCTCTACTTTAATAGTATCTATCAGAGCTTTTTTACTCATAGGAGTTACTATTCCGGTAGTTCCGAGTATTGATATACCGCCTATGATCCCAAGTTTAGGATTAAAGGTCTTTTTAGACTTTTCTTCACCCTCGGGTACGGAAATCACCACTTTTATTATTCCCCTTAAGCCATACCTTTTGGCTATTTCTTCAACATGCTCCTTGATCATTCTTCTGGGTGTTGAGTTGATTGCGGCATTTCCTATAGGCTGATCAAGTCCCTTTTTAGTAACCCTGCCTACGCCTATGCCTCCATCTATATCAACCTGCACTCCTTCAAAAGAAGTATCCTCAATATAACTTACCGTTGAACAGACCTCTATGCCGTCTGTAATATCCGGATCATCACCCGAAAACTTTCTTACACTACAAAAGGCACTGTTTTTATCAAGTCTTGTATCTTCAACCTCTATACTCAGTCTTATACCTGCCGGAGTATCAACAGAAACCAAAGCCACTTCCTCCTTCATCAAAGTCATAAGAGCGGCTGTAGTTGCAGCTGTAGCACAGGTACCTGTAGTATAACCGTGCCTTAGTCCGTTCTCGGCATAACGCTCGTTATACTCATTAATACTTAAACTATTTCCCTTCATAACTTACCAGTGAGGTTGCATCATATCCTTTTATTTTATCTCTTCCTTTTAAGCCCTTAAGTTCTATAATAAACATGAGTTTAACCACTTCTCCGCCAAGCTTTTCTATCAAATCTACCATGGCTTTGGTAGTTCCTCCGGTAGCTATCAGGTCATCTACAATAACAACCTTCTGACCTTTTTTAATAGCATCTTTGTGTATTTCAAGCTTAGCTTTTCCATATTCAAGCTCGTATTCCACGCCTATAGTTTCACAGGGAAGCTTACCCTCTTTTCTGATAGGTATAAATGGTTTATGCTCTGCATAGGCAACCGGAACGCCGAATATAAAGCCTCTTGATTCAGGTCCGACTATTAAATCATAGTCCAGGTCTTTGATTTCTTTTCTTATACCGTCTATTGCCAGTGCAAGTCCGTCCGCATCCTGCAATATACTGGTAATATCTCTGAATATTATTCCCTTTTCAGGAAAGTCAACAATACTTCTTATATATTCTTCTAACTTTTTCATCTGCTTATCCTTCTCTTGATCTAATATATAGGATACTCCGCACATATTTTTTCAACCTCGGATTTTATGTACTCCCTGCTGTTATCAAAATCTTTTATGCATAAAGCTAAAAGTTTAGCAACTTTCTTCATATCCTTTTCTTTTAATCCCCTTGAAGTAACTGCCGGGGTTCCTATTCTTACACCGCTGGTAATAAATGCACTCTCAGGGTCATTAGGCACAGTATTTTTATTAAGCGTGATATTTACCTCATCACATTTTATCTGGAGTTCCTTACCTGTTACGCCGCTTCCTCTTAGATCCAGCAACATAAGATGGTTATCCGTTCCGCCGGTAAGTACTTTAACTCCTTCTTCTACAAGGCTTGCTGCCAATTCCTTGGCATTTACCAGTACCTGCTTTTGATAATCCTTAAAATCACTTTTAAGCGCCTCACCAAAGCATACCGCCTTAGCCGCTATTACATGCTCAAGAGGTCCGCCCTGTGTCCCCGGAAATATAGCCTTATTAAAGTTAAACTTCTCAGCGATTTCATTGCTTGAAAGTATTATGCCTCCTCTTGGTCCTCTAAGGGTCTTATGTGTAGTACTTGTAACTACATGGGCATATCCGAACGGACTTGGATGAAGTCCGGTTGCCACAAGTCCTGCTATATGTGCCATATCCACTAAAAGATAGGCTCCCACCTTATCGGCAACCTCTCTGAATCTTTTAAAGTCTATGGTTCTTGCATAGGCACTGGCACCTGCGATTATAAGTTTCGGTTTATGTTTAAGAGCCTTTGCTTCCAAATCTTCATAATCAAGATATCCGTTAGCATCTACACCGTATGAAACTATGTTATAGTTTTGACCTGAAAAGTTCACAGGTGAACCATGAGTAAGGTGTCCGCCATGTTCTAAGTTCATGCCGAGAACAGTGTCTCCTATCTTGAGCATTGAAAGGAATACTGCCATATTTGCCTGTGCTCCCGAATGAGGCTGCACATTGGCATACTCACAGCCAAAAAGTTTAGTTACTCTTTCTATAGCTATATTTTCAACTATATCAACCGCCTCACAGCCTCCATAATATCTTTTCCCCGGATATCCTTCCGCATACTTATTGGTAAGCACACTTCCCATAGCTGCCATAACCGCTTCAGACACTATATTCTCAGAAGCTATAAGCTCAAGATTATTCTTCTGTCTTAACCATTCTTTTTTTATAGCCTCTCCGACTTCTCTGTCATGACCTACTACAAATTCTATACTCTCCCTTACCATAAGTCTTAATCTCCTCACACTTTAAAATTTGTCAATTAATGACCACAAATATTTATTATACTGCATCAATACTTAAATTTCCAGTCTCTTATAACTATCTGCACTGTTATTTTATTATTGAAATCATTTATTTTAGGATAGTATATAATATCAAACAGCCTTTTATCTCCAAGCTCTTTAATAAATTCATCTCCATCGGTAAAAATAAGTGCGTCTATGCCTGTTCCAAAACTATCCTTACACCTTAATTTAACTACATTTCTATTTTGACCGAATACTCTAAGATTAATTATTTCCACCTGCTTTTGAGCAAAGTTCGGCTTTTGATTACCCTGCCCGAAAGGCTCAAGCAAGCTTAATTCTTTAACAAAGTCTTCACTTAAATAAGCAAAAGGTAAGGCTATATCTATCCATATCTTCTCTACAAAATCACTTTCTTTAAGTTCGGAATTACTGTTTAACAGTTTTCTAAACTCTGAAAGCTTATCTTTTTCAAGGCTTAAACCTGCTGCCATAGGATGTCCGCCGTACTTTGTTAAAAGGCTGTCAGCCGCCCTTATACCTTCAAACATATTGTAAGCTTCTATAGACCTTCCCGAACCTTTTATAAGACCTTCCTCAGTATCCGTAATTACAAAACAGGGCTTTTTATATCTTTCTTTAAGCCTTCCTGCTATAATACCTGCCAGTGATTCGTGGTAGTCTCCTATATAGGCAACTATTATATCATCATCTATATACTTACTTTCCACAAGTTCTATGGCAAACTCCACGCCCTTTTGTGTAAGCGCCTTCCTCTCATCATTAAGACTTTTTATATACTCGGCAAGCTCAACAGCTTCTTTTTCATCATTTGTAAGAAGTAGTTTAAGCGATAATTTTGCACTTTCAAGTCTTCCGCTTGCATTAAAACAAGGTCCCAATATAAAGCCTATATCGTAGCTGTTAATATTTTTACTGTCTATGCCACATACCTTTATAAGACTCTTAAGACCTATATTCTCACTCAGCTTTATTCTTTCCAAGCCTTGTTTTACAATAATTCTGTTCTCGGATATTAAAGGCATCACATCACCTACCGTAGCTATGGCAATAAATTCTTTAAACTTTTCTATTTCATTTTTAGGTATCGAAAACAGCTCATACAAAACTTCCACCAGTCTATACGCTACAACAGCTCCGCACACCTGCTTAAAAGGATAAGAACAATCTTCCTGCTTGGGATTTACTATCATATCAGCCCTTGGCAGCAAATCCTTGTTATCTTCCCTGAATACCTCATGGTGGTCGGTTACTATTACCTTTACTCCAAGTTTAGCGGCAAGTTCCAATGCTCCAAATGCCGCTATACCGTTATCACAGGTTATTATCAGCTCACAGCCGTCTTCATGGGATTTTTTGATAATACTTTCATTGATACCGTAGCCGTCCTTTATCCTGTCCGGAATCTCATAATCCGCATCGGCACCAAGATGCTTTAGGGCAGATATAAGTACATAGGTTGAGCAGATGCCGTCAATATCATAGTCCCCCACCACTCTTATCTTTTTTCCGCCTTCTATATATTCCTTAATAAATGCAGCCGACTTATCAATATCTTTAAAATCATGTGCATTATTTAACTTACATTTAAGGGCACCAAGATAGTTTCCTATACTGTCCTCTGCAATACCTCTATTCACAATAATCTTAGCTAACAACGGTGATATATTGTACTTTTTTGCTATACCGTCAAAATCCCCATGTTTAGTATACAAAAACCACTCGCTTTTACTCATCTGCATCCCCCAAACTAATTGTTATATGAGAATTGGCTTTAGCCGCATCCATAAATACATCTATAAGGCTCAAGGCATAGTAATTATCCTTATCCGATAATACTATGTTAATGCAAATATCATCAGTCATATCAGTTAACACCTCATAAAGAGCATCAAGATTGCCGCCATAATACTTAGGAAAATCAAGTACTGACGCTATATAGCTATGCAACTTTTTCTTATCTACAAATCTGTCCAAATACAAAACCTTACTATCCATCTACAAGAAAACTCCAATATTCAAAAACTTTTTTAAACTCAATAATATATCATCAATTATTCATTTCATATCTACAGTGCGTATAACCCCCCCCCATAATTTAGCAATATAAAGTTATTTCCTCTGTAAATACGGGCAATATTGCCAAATATAGTAAAGCATAATATACAGCTTATTTGCAATATTTCACAATATAACTTATAAAATAATCAGGGTATATAGTTAATTTTATATCTTACACAACTAATACAACTGCTCAAAATTCTCATAATGATCCTCGGTATAGAAAATAAGCCCGTCATTAGAGTAAACCAATCTCTTACTGTTCCTATACCCTCCCTCGTAATCTATATCGCACTCAAAATACTGCCTTCCATCTGCCTTCGGGAGCTTTGACTCATAGTTACCGAAACTGCTTCCTCCTATGCTCATGCCCGGAAGTACTTCATCCAAGTTACCGCTGCTTGAATCCCAGCCTTGTTCCTCTGCCTGTTGTTTTGTAATATAATTGATTGGCAGCTTATTATAAGTATGTATATAAAGTGCCACTTCATCTTTGGAAGTATAGTTTCCGTCTTCCCTTATAGTAATTTCCGAAACAATTTCTGAAGATTGGGAAGGCTCTTCTTCCCGGCTTTGTGCAGTGCTCTCACCATCCGAAACACTCTCTTCACCTTCATTTATACGTACTTCATCCCCCGAATATACAGTTGTGGATTCGACTATACTAAGCGTACCTTCTTCTGAGTTAACCTCTGATACGTAGTCTGTCTTTTCATTTGAACTGTTGCCTACATATACTCCGAATACGGCAATCAACAAAAGTAGTGTTATAGGCTGCCACCACCATACCTTTTTTAATAAATCTTTTATTATCTTACCCAATTTCATATATATTACCTCTTAATCCAATATATTTAATATTTTTGCGGGACTTCTGTAATTTGCCGGGGATATCGTTATTCCGGTTCTTGCGTTACTTGAATGAATTATCTTGCCGTCTCCTATATAGATACCTACGTGATTGATTGTATCTTCACTTGCATAGAAAATCAAATCACCCTTTCTTAAACTGCCCTCATCTATTGTGCTCCCTGAAGCATTGGCTTGACTTCTTGAATCTCTGCCTATGCTGTAACCGAATTTTGAATACACCTGCATAGTAAATCCTGAACAATCACAACCTTCCGTCAGACTTGTTCCGCCGTATTTATAAGGATTTCCTAAAAACTGCTTTGCATAAGCTACTATAGCATCTCTTTCATCTCCTCCGGCAGGAACTGTAGCCGCCTTGGTTTCTTTCTTAGGCTTGGCAGTTTCTGCCTCCTTCTTGGCAGTTTCTTTTGCAGTACTTTCTTTTGCAGTACTTTCTTTTGTACTTTTTTCTACAGTAGTATTATCTGCCGGTTTGCTTTCCTTGGCAGTTGTTTCTTTCGGCTTTGTCTGTGCAGTACTTGTCACAGTTTCTTTTTTAGTACTTTCTTTTTTACCGCTTTCTTTTGTTATATTTTCTTCTGTTTTTGATTCTTTTTTCGTACTTTCTTTCTTCTCAGTCTCTTTCTTTGTAGTTTCTTTTACAGTACTTTCTTTTACACTCTCACTATTTTTAGATTCACTTACCAAAGCAAGCTGAGTAGAACTTTCTTTGGCTCTATCACTTTCAAGTTTGGCTATGGCATCCTCTGCCTCCTTCTCCCTTTGCTTTTTCTCAGCCAGCATAGTATTTTCTTCTTCTATTGATATAGCCTCATTAAACTTAGTATCAACACTTATATAATCCTTAAATGCATAGCCTACCAAGTCATCATCCACCTGTAGTTTCAAAAAATCTCCCTCTTCCCCGATTACACTATAGGTAGCACCCTTGGAAAGAAGTGTAAGTGTCCTTGCATCTATGTCCGGATTTGACCTAAGTCTCAGATTATCGGTATTTATTATAGTTGCAAAACTGTGAGTGATCTCACTGTCATCAAGCCCAAGTTCTTCCTTACCAAGCACTTGAGCGGCTCTTATGTAAGCAGTAAGGCTTCCTGAACTTACCTTATACCATTTATCATTATTAACGCTCGTTGTTTCAAGTACTTTTGCTACGGAATTTTTATATAACTTTCCCAGTATTTTAGAGTTTGTATCAGGCGACTCATACAAGTTTTCATAATCATTGGCATATGCCAGCACCAAGTCATTATAATCAGGATTTTCAATAAGTCTTAAACTTTCCTTTTCCTCTACCTCTCTTACAAATTCATTAACATGATTGAGTGCAAATTCATCATCCCAACCTGAGCTTGAAGCTTTCCTAAGTGACTTTACCAATTCTTCCTCAGGACTTATATTTCTTGCATAAAAATTATTAAGTGCCACAGACATACCCGATACACTGGCACTTACTTCAAGATTCATATCCGCATAGGCTCTGACTTTATTTACAAATATTAATATAATAAGAATTATTAAAAATTTACCAATCTTTTTCATACTCTTTTTCACACACTTCTTAAACTTAAATCTATAATAACTTTACAAAATCAATATAGCAGAGTATAACAAAATATATATCTTAAAACAATTACCTTTATATTATCGTAATAGGCTATGAAAGGAATTTTATGAAAGTAAATAAAACTGTACTTATAACAGGTGCCTCAAGAGGTATAGGAAGAGCTGTAGCACTTAAGTTCGCCTCACAAAATTATAAGTTATGTATAAATTGTAAAACCAACAAAAATTTATTGGAAAAACTCAGGTTGGAACTTCTTGATATGGGTGCTGATTGCATATGCTTTGTTGGGGATATATCTGATTATAATGCTGCCAAAGAAATGTATGAACTGATATATAAGAATTTTAACAGTTTAGATGTACTGGTTAACAATGCAGGTATTTCTCATATAGGACTGCTGCAAGATATGAGTTTTGATGAATGGAATTATGTGATCTCATCCAATCTTAATTCTGTATTTAACTGTTCAAAATTAGCCATAGAGGCTATGCTTAAAAACAAGTTCGGTAAAATTATTAATATTTCATCAGTATGGGGAAATGTAGGAGCCTCATGCGAAGTTGCTTATTCAAGCAGCAAGGGTGCTGTTAATTCCTTTACCAAAGCCTTGGCTAAGGAGCTTGCACCAAGTAATATTCAAGTAAATGCAATAGCCTGCGGAATGATAGACACTGACATGAATTCATCTTTTGATGAGAATGAAAAAGAGGATATTATAAATTCAATACCTGCCATACGTATAGGGAGGGCAGATGAGGTCGCCGACCTCGTTTATTACCTTGCAGGTGCCCCTTCTTATATAAACGGACAGATAATAGGGGTGGACGGAGCATGGATATGATTTGTCGGGGAGTTGGTAACATAAACAATAGCCAGAAACACAAACAGTAGTCAGTAACGATTGCACGGCAACAATTAAACAGAAACACTCCCTATTTCAATCATACTCGCAGTACTGTTAATAAAGT
>CAJPUK010000090.1 GCA_905373785.1 uncultured Johnsonella sp.
AAAGCTAAGTTCCGCAGTCTGTGTGAATTTGTCGAAGCTTTGAGAAAGGGTTGCGAGTATGATTGAAATAGAGAGTGTTTCTGGATAATTTATCTAATCTCCCATCTTATTGCCATAAAGGGCAATAAGCATCCCTCGCTCAAAGAGCTCGGTCAATCATCATCTTGTTAAGAAACGTGATGTAGTATATAATCTATAAAACTACTTTAACCGAATTTAGGAGAATTTCAGTGAGACTTAGACATATAAAGGGCTGTGAAGATTTTATACATGAAGCAGATGAATGTATAGAAGAAGCAGATGCCCGTACATACAAGGGCAAGTGGCACTTGCTTTTTAACAATAACAAAGATATACATATAGAAATAGGTATGGGAAAGGGGCTTTTTATCAGGCGTATGGCGGCAAGATACCCTGATATCAACTTTATAGGTATAGAAAAGTACACCTCCGTGCTTATGAAAGCCATACAGCGTCTTAGGCTTGAAAGACAGACAGCTGAATATGACAAAACCGACATCAACCTTTGCTATGCCTGTATAGATGCCTCTATATTAAAAGATATATTCGAGTCGGGAGAGGTGTCTAAAATATATCTTAATTTTTCAGACCCCTGGCCTAAGGCAAGACACAGCCACAGAAGGCTTACAGATAAGTATTTTCTTGATATATACTCTACACTTCTTGAAACAGGAGCAAAAGTAGAGTTTAAAACTGACAACACGGCTCTTTTTGAATACTCATTGGAAAGTATAAAAAACTCAGATTTTGAACTTGATTTTTACACTTATGACTTACATAATGAAAGAAGAATTGAAAACATTATGAGTGAGTACGAAGAAAAATTTTCAAAAAACGGTCAAAAGATTTGTAAATTGGTTGCAATTAGAAAATAATTGAAAGGATCTTTATTTATGAATTACAGGATTGAACAGGATTCTATGGGACAGGTAAAAGTACCTTCCGACAAGTATTGGGGAGCTCAAACTCAAAGAAGTTATGAAAACTTTGTAATTGGCAGTGAAAAGATGCCAAGAGAAATAATATATGCTTTTGCAATCTTAAAAAAATCCGCTGCCAAAGCAAACTGTCTTTTAGGCAAATTAAGCGAAGAAAAGTATAAACTTATTTCAATAGTATGCAATGAAATACTTGAAGGTCAGCATGACAGACACTTTCCGCTTGTAGTATGGCAGACCGGAAGCGGTACCCAGACCAATATGAATATCAATGAAGTAATTGCAAACCGTGGAAATGATATTGCCAAAAAGGCATTATTGCATCCCAATGATGATGTAAATATGTCTCAAAGCTCCAATGACACCTTCCCTACCGCAATGCATATAGCGGCGGTGCTTTCTTTGAGGGAAACTCTGGTTCCCGCAGTAACAAGACTTATTGACACATTTATACAACTTGAAGGTAAATATGTAAATGTTATAAAGTCCGGACGCACACATCTCCAAGATGCTACCCCTATCAGTTTTGCACAGGAAATAAGCGGTTGGAGAAGTACACTTGAGAGAGATTTGAGTTTGATATTCTCAAGTACGGAATATCTTTTTGACCTGGCACTCGGTGCTACCGCTGTCGGTACAGGACTTAACGCCCCTAAAGATTTCGGCATGGAAGCTGCCAGGGCTGCTGAAGAAATAACCGGGCTGGGCTTTGCAAGTGCGGAAAACAAATTCCACGCATTAAGTTCCAAAGATGAACTTGTGTTTTCTCATGCCGCCATCAAAGCACTTGCCTGCGATCTGCTCAAAATAGCCAACGATATCAGATGGCTTGCCAGCGGTCCAAGATGCGGTCTTGGAGAAATAACTATTCCGGAAAATGAGCCGGGAAGCTCCATAATGCCGGGAAAGGTAAACCCCACTCAATGTGAGGCACTTTCAATGGTTGCGGTTCAGGTTATGGGTAATGATACCACAATATCGGTGGCCGCAAGTCAGGGTAATTTTGAACTTAATGTCTATATGCCGGTAATTATTTACAATTATCTTCAATCAACAAACTTATTAAGCGATGCTATTAATTCATTCAATGATAAGTGCTGTGTGGGTATAGAGGCAAATGTAGCCAAGATGCAGGAAAACTTACATAATTCTTTGATGCTTGTAACCGCTCTTAATCCTTATATAGGCTATGATAATGCCGCAAAAACTGCCAAGCTTGCTTTTAGAGAAGGCATTTCCCTAAAAGAAGCCTGCATCAAACTCTCTTTCTTAAGTGCAGAGGACTTTGACAAAATAGTTAAACCCGAGAATATGATATAAGGCTACACCTACTCCCTTATTGTAAGTGTAGCCTTTGCCGGAAGGCATACAGCCATTGCCCCCTCATCTTTTAAATATCCGTAATGTTCACAAAGATGATCGGGGCAGGGGCTTTGTACAAAGGCTGCCGCATGATTTTTCACTTCTATATGTATGATATATCCGTTACTTTCGTAATCATATATTCCATCCTTATCAAGCGACAACCTCGCTTCTTTTTTATCACCATAAGTAACTACGGCAACCTTGCCCCTGCTTTTAGTAGCATACATATATGCTATACATATCAGACTTATTACAAGTAAAACTCCTACTAATATAATATCATTTTTTTTCATATAGACCTATTTTTCTTTTTTGTCTGTTTCCTTTATCTGTGTTATTGCTTTATTTTCTTCATTTTTGAGACTCTGTATATGGCTTGCGGGCTCTGCTTTACTGTCATTTACATTGCCCTCTTTTATATTATCAGCTCCTTCTTCTGTCTTAGATATACTTTGCTCTTTTACAGCTCGCTCTTCTGCTTTAGACATACTTTGCTCTTTTACAGTTCGCTCTTCTATCTTAGATATCCCTTGCTCTTTTGTAACCGGTTCTCCTGATTTAGCTAAACTTTGTTCTTTGGCTACTCGTTCTTCTGTTTCAGACAGACCTTGTTCTTTTACAACTTGCTCTTCTTCCTTAATCAAATTTTCTTCATCAGCAAGTCTTTTTTCCTCTTTAATCACACTTTCCTCTTTCAAAAGCCTTTCTTTTTCTTTGAGCAAGTTTTCTTCTAAAATTCGAGCCTCTTTATCCTTTTTCTTTTTTATAAGCTTAAGACTTACAAAAATCAAAGCAAGTAGTAAAAGACCTGATAAAGTACCCAAAGCTCCATATATAAGCCCCTGAGGCATATACTTAAACTCAACACTGTGTGTGCCGGGCTGCATATCTATTGCAAGGAAGGCTTTGAATCCCTTTCTCGGAGTTACCTTAACCCCGTCTACCAAGACCTCCCAGCCCTTATCATAAGGTATGGAAGTCATCAAGACCCCCGGATCGCCAAGACTTACAGTTGCACTTATACGGTCTGCTTTATAACTTGTAATATCCATCGTATGCTTGGAAAAGGCATTGTAAATACCGCTTAGAGTATCGTAATTAAATCTGTATACATTTGCCTCTATATTCTCATCTTCCGTATCAGAGCTTATACTTATCTCTTCTCCCGCCTTAACATCATAAAGCTCTATTAAATATCTTCGGTTTAGGTTTTCATAGGTTTTATTACTGTCCATTCTTGACACAACGGCATCTTCAACACCGGGGTTGGTTACATATATATAGTAAAGCCCCTCTTTTTCAGCACGAAAAGTATAGCTGCTTCCCTCAAGCTTACCCTCAACCCTTTCCATGACCGCCTTTAATCCAAGCAAATTGCTAAGATCGTTTTGTACTTCTGCCGGATTACTGAGATCTAACACCCAATTATCTTCTATATCTCTTGTAATAACATAGCCAAGCGGTAAGGTATAGGGATTTTCATACAGGTAAGTATCCTTGTCACTGTCAATTAGTTTTAAGTTCTTATTGCTGCTCTCACCCTTATACAGGGCATATTTTACGGACATAAGCATATCAAAAAGAGGTGTTGCACCTGTAATTGAGTAAGCATTGGTAGTGGCTTCCGCTCCTAGTTTTTTGAAAAAATCGGTAAGCGATGCATCTGCTGTAGAAGAGAACAAAGACACCGAGTTAAAGTTAAGCCATGCTCCGTCATCCTTGGTCTTTCTCTCCGTCTTATCCACCCTATAAAGCTTCGTATCTCCAAGCTTTGACAGCAGCAGTCTTACAGATGCATTATCTCTTGTATACTCCGTCTTATTGACTGTTGAAGCACTGGTAATTGTAGTATTTATGGCAGCTTCAACAGAAACTACGGCTAACACTATAAACATAAGTATATTTATATTGAACTTTCCCTTTTTATAGGTGTATAAAAGCAAACCGTATATTCCTATAAGTAACAGAGAAATATAATATACTACAAAATGTATTTTTCCTTCGCTAACCGTTTTTTGTGCAAGCACTATAAATGAAATACTTAAAAGTACTGCCGCACCTATCCTCTTTATACTTGTTTTATACATATATTCATAAGCCTTATATGACATATAAAGCACCAAGAAAATATATATAAAACTTTGTCTTGCCGGAAGAGAATTGGGATAATGGAGCCCATGCCATATATAATTAAGTACATTTATAGAAAAACCTGCCAATAAAAATATACACATAGTAACATATGAAGCTCTTTCCCTAAGCTTTATATTCCCGTTTATAACGTATAAAGCTACAAGTATATACACTGCCACTCCGCAATATATATTAGGCCAATGGTCAAGTCCCGTATGTGTCTCTATATTGGGCATATGTCTTGCCAGTATATCTATAATAGAAAAATACTCGGAATAAGACTTCGGAAAATTAAATTCTCCGGAAGCGGTACTCATAAGAGCGTAGATCTCCGGTAAAAGTATTACAAGGGAAATCATCGCTGCAAGTATTGAAAATACGGCAAACTGAGTACCGGCTATAAAAAAGTCCTTAAATCCCTTAACAGGCTTTAATACTAAGAGTACAAAAAAATAAAATATCAGGAATAAGCATATCATTATGGATATATAGTAATTTGATGAAATGCTCATAGCCAGCGAAAGTGTATAAAGCATAAACTTTCTTTTGTATACCAGCCTTTCAAGACCTAGCATTATAAGCGGAAAAAGAATTATACAGTCAAGCCACATTATATTCCAGTTGTAGGCTGCCATATAGCCTGAAAGCGCATAAAATATCGAAAAGAAAGCTATTCCGAAGTTCTCAAACTTAGAATGCTTTTTAAGATAATAAGCAAAGCTAAGACCTGCAAGACCTATTTTAAATACTATCATATAAGCCATAAATTCAAGCACAAAGCTTTGCGGTACCAAAACTATAAGCCAATTTAAGGGACTTGCCAAATAATATGCATAAAGTGCGGAAAAATTAACTCCCAGTCCTATATGCCATGAGTATAACAGACTTTCACCATGTGATAATTTGTATTTAAACTCTGAAAAGAAAGGAGCATATTGATGATACATATCCATCCTCAGGAAACTTTCGTCTCCAAAGGGTGTTATCCCTCTTTGTATAAATATAAGAATCATTATAAGTACCGGCAGTAAAAAAGCCGCCACATATGCGTCCTGAGTTTTAAACCAACTTACATTTTTCATATATTACCCCACACTATTTTAATCCAAGCGGTATTTACTATTATAGTGTATCGTTGATATCTAGCCTTATTACTGCTTTGTTGATATGTAGTAACACTATATAATAAAGAGAACTGAACTTTGATTTAATATTTTTGGTTCTAATTAAATATCAACAATACATTACACTATGTTAATTTTTGTAACAGTCATCTTATTTATATATAATATTTATTAAATAATCAGCCTGATTTTAATAATTTTTAAAACTAATCGTCTTATGAGCAAAGCTTATCTCCTAATTATTATAACTTAAAATCATTAATAATTTCCAAGCCTTGCTTTTTTCAATGAATAATAAGAAAGTAACTGCTTATTATAACTTAACGATCATTAATCAATTCCGGTAATTATTTTGCGAATTATCAAGTACTATTTAACTGCTACTTATCCTTAAATATAAATAATTTACTAAATACATAATTACATACTACCACAACTACCGTCATTACCGCTTTTGCAATATATTCATTGATATTTGCATAGCCTATCATCAGCTCTATTCCTGCAAGCTGCAACAACAGACTGAATACTCTTGCCCCTACAAAGCTTATAAATTCTTTTATAATAACAAGCCTATCAACACTCTTACTGTTAAAAACCATGAATTTATTTGTAACAAATGCAAAAATAACTGCTGCCGCCCAAGCCGCTACATTGCTAAACATATAATCAAGCCCCGACAGCCTAAGCACTCTGTATGCAACCCAATCTACCAGAGTTGTAAGCACACCGAAAACAAGGTACATAACAACTGTTAAGTCCCCTGCCTTCATTTTATTTTTTATATATTCAAACATTTAAAACTTTTTAATTCCTTCCATCTGTATCTACACCTTAGAATTACTCTTTGAGTGCATCAAGTCCGAGTTTTATGCAACCTAATATACCTTGATTGTCATTTAATGAAGCAGGTACTATATAGGTGTCAAGATTCTCCATTTCCCTAGTTTTAAGGTAGGAGTTATCAAGTTTTTTAACCTCTTTTCTTATCAAATCAAACAGTATCTCCTGCTTCATAACTCCACCGCCAAGTATAATAAGTTTAGGTGAAACGGTCAGTATGTATCCGTATATAGCCTGTGCCAAGTAGTAGGCTTCAATCTCCCACACCTTGCTGTCTTTGGAAAGCTCCGCACCCTTCTTACCCCACCTTGCTTCTATAGCCGGACCGCAAGCCATGCCTTCTATACAAGTTCCATGATAAGGGCAATGTCCTTCATAGGTGTCATCTTTGTGTTTAAGCACCTGCAAATGCCCTGCCTCCGGATGAAGCATACCATGCAAAAGTTTACCGTTTGCCATAACACCGAGCCCTATGCCGGTGCCTACCGTAATATATATAGCAGTATCACAGTCTTTAGCCATTCCATAGGTATGCTCTCCTAAAAGTGAAGCATTGACATCTGTATCAAAACCCACTTTAACACCAAGTTCTTTGGTAAAATAACCTACTATATCAAAATTCCCCCAACCCTTCTTAGGTGTTGAAGTAATATAACCATATGTCTTTGAATCCTTATTAAGATCTATGGGTCCAAAGCAGCCTATACCAAGTGCCTTGATATCTTTGGATCTGAAATATTCCGCAATCTTCGGCATACTTATATCCGGAGTATCTGTAGGTATGGATATCCTGTCCAGTATATTACCCTCTTCATCTCCTATTGCACATACCATTTTCGTACCGCCCGCTTCAAGCGCTCCTATTAACATACTACACCTTCCTTTATACTTGAATTGTTCTATAAGCACACTGTTATAATATCAATTTAATATATCACAAAAAGCCTGATTTTACTATTTAAAAATTAAAGCATTTTTCTACATTTAATAAGTCTTGTAAGAGTTCGGTAGGTATATATTTTTATAAATCAAAAAACACCCTGCTCCTCATCAAAGGTTACATATATATGTACTATACTTAATTCAATATTAAATTGATTTCTGTTTTGTATGTGCTATACTCCTTTTGATGGATCAATTACTTAAACTATGTAACAAGGAGGCTCTTCATTATGACGAATCAAACAGTTTTAATTATCGTAGCTTTTGTAGTAATATGGTTAGTTCTTTTTATAATTTTTATGCTTATAAATAAAAGGCGTAAAGAAAAAGCACAGTCCTTTATTGAAAATAATAAGGATATGGCTCTTGTCCATCTGTATTGTAGAAATACCAAGATAAACGGAAAAGATATTTCAGAATTTAACCCTACTACCGGTGAAAATCTTCAAAAAATAGTGGCACTTCCCTCCGGAGAATATTCATTTGAAGGAATTTTTGAAACAACGGATATAAAGCTTGGAAAAACAATAAATTTAAAAACTGATAAAATAGAGTTTAAGCTTGATGTGCAGGCAGGGCACAGCTATACAGTAGCCATGTATCTTAACTCTTCAACAGAAAACGGAGCAAACCCTTCTACCGATATTTTAACTATACCTCTGACCTTGTACGAGGGAAGCGATAATATAAAGGCTTTTGTTATTTGCTATAGGGAAGGATAGAATATGCAAAAGATATGCGGCAGTTTAATGCTAAGCCCTCATATATCTTTTTCAACATCTTAAAATACTTAAGCTACGCTCTTGGCAATCGAAATTATTTTTTTGAAAGGATCTAATTCATGAAATTTGCATTTATTATTATGAATAATTTTAACAGCAGGGAAGACAGAGCTTCCATCCATAACGGTGCAGCTCAGATAATAGGAGTTAAGGATATAGAAGATGCTATAACAGTAGCTAAAGAGTTGCAGGTAGACGGTATCAGCTGCATTGAGCTTTGTGGTGCATTTGGAGCCGAAGGGGCAAAAAAAGTTATTGACGCAACCGATAATAAGATTGCTATAGGCTATACGACCCATTTGCCCGAGCAGGATCATATCTTTAATGCCTTATTTGGAAAATAGCTTTTTAAGCAGGGTAAGGGTCTTCATTTGCTTATTTTACAAGCTCTTACAAATCTATACACCGGTATAACTTAGCTAATTAACTCTCTGTTTAAAGCGGCGTAGGAAAGCCAATTTGAAAAAAAGATATTCTTCTATAAGAAAACATTATTTAAAATAGGTCATACCGGTATATTGTATATAAGGAGTACATCGAATTAACCGCTTCTTTTGATATCGCCCTTCCTACTCCGATTGTAAAAAGAGCATACAAGAGACTTCGCCCTGCTTAATATTTTTCCTTAATAACTATGACTCGGTTACAGCCTTACCTGAAATATGCTCAGGTGTTATGGCAAGTACCTGTACTGCTGTGGCATTTTTATTTATTTCATATTCTATGTATTCTTTATCATCAGTAAACTTATGGCTTAACTTTACGCAGATATCTATAGCCTTATCCACATCACTTATAGGCTCTATACGACCGAACACTATCACACTTTTTACATGATAAGCCCACTCGCCCTCATTCCTGTAGCCTTGATCATATATGCAAAGAGATACCTTGTCATGCCTTTGTATTGCATCTATCTTATGACCCTTTTTTGCTCCATGTATGTATATCTTTCCGTCTTCCTCATTGTAAAACTGGTTTACGGGCATACCGTAAGGGTAGTCATCATCTCCCAAAACTGAAAGCACCGCCCTTTTTTCATTCTTTAATAATTCTATACATTCTTCATGAGAAAGTTTTTGTTTTATTCTTCTTTGATCTCTGAACATAATGTTTGTCCTTTCTTATATAACTACAATAATACAAAATCAATTGCCATACCATTAGATAACTTATACTCTGCAATTCTTTAAGCGAATATAATCTTTATATTTTTACAATAGCAAATCACTTATTTTAAAACCGCCTATCTATAAAGTAAAAATGCTCCCGACATCGTCAGGAGTATTCTCACTTACTTTTCAAGGTTCCTTGTTCTTCAGCTTTTAGCCTATTCGGAAGAGCGAACCAACTCTTGTTTGGGAACTCCGACCATGAGCCGAACGACCATGACCCTCTTCATTCGGGTAAATGGTAACAGATATTTTCAGAA
>CAJPUK010000091.1 GCA_905373785.1 uncultured Johnsonella sp.
TACGTACATTAAGCCTCCTATAAGACCTTTATTAAATATGTTTTTTATACTTTGTCAGATATTAATAAATCGGTTTTATCCGAATATATGTTACAGTTAAAGTAATCATTCATCTATTTATGAATCAGACTAAGATGAATGTCGGTAGTATTCTTACAGGTATACATGTGTAATATAACAAATGAAAGCTTTCTTTGAGGTTTATGTTACACATATATGCCTAAATCACCTTAGCTGTAACGGATATACTAAAGACCAAACTGTAAGTTTACTACCTTGAAGCCATAATACATTTTTTAGCAAGTTTAAGCGCTTCTTCCACAGTCTTTTCTCTTATTTGCTGTCTGTCTCCGCTAAAATGATACTCTTCTACAGTTACTCGACCCTCTAAAAATACCCCTATATATACCAGTCCTACCGGTTTTTCCTCTGTTCCTCCGTCAGGACCTGCTATACCTGTTACGGAGATTGCAACATCCGTATCCGCTGCCAAGGCTGTGCCTGCTGCCATTTCCTTTGCCGTTTGCTTACTTACCGCACCGTACTTTTTTAATGTTGATTTACCTACATCAAGTCTTTTTCTTTTTGACTTATTGGTATAGGTTACAAATCCCTCTTTGTATACTTCGGATACTCCGGCTACATTGATTATCCTTCCGGCAAGCAGACCTCCTGTGCATGACTCGGAAGTAGATATACTTAAATCATACTTTTCCAAAAGCTTTACCACAGACTTTTCCAAAGTTTCAACTTCCTTTGCTGCTGCCAGCTTATCCTTGAATCTTTCTTTTAATTCTTTTACTATAGGCTTTATAAGAGACTTTGCCTCTTCCTCGGTATCTCCCGTAGCACTTAAGTGTATAATCAGTTCGCCCGTATTCAAAAGCTCTGATTTTACTTCAATATGGTCCAATTTCATAACATCGGATATTTTCTCCAAGATTTCTTCTTTATCTATATTAATAAGCCTTATATTTCTATTTCTTTTAACCAATGAAGTACCTGTTCCCATATTACATACCTCCTAAACTGAGCACTTTTTTATTCTTTATTATATAGTCAAGCAATGAAACTACACTTAAAATGCACATGAGCCATATACTTAAATCAGTGATAAGGCTGATAGCTTTGATTGACAAAAGCATAAGTATTACAGAAAGCATTTGAGATACCGTCTTTAACTTTCCTAAGGGGCTTGCCGCTATAATTATATTTTTTTCCGTAGCAATCAGCCTTATTCCGCTTATTATAAACTCTCTGGCTATAACTATGCTTACTATCCATGAGCTTATATTTCCAAGCTCTATAAGTATTATCAGTGCTGAAGATACAAGTATTTTATCTGCCAAAGGATCCATAAGTTTGCCGAAGTCGGTTATCATATTGTACTTTCTTGCCACATAACCGTCTAATGCATCCGTAGCGGAAGCCATAACAAAAATCCCCAGTGCTATGTATCTGTATACAATATCCCTGTCCTTACTGTATACCAATACTGCAATAAATACCGGTATCATAAGTATTCTTAACATTGTAAGCTTATTAGCTAAATTCATAATCCTCTCCCCTAAAGCTTATAATATAAAAATAGACTATTGCACTAAAGATAAAGGGTATTTTTACCCCATTTGATTAATACAACAGCCTACGTTCCAAGGAAACACCGACTAAGATACTGCTTCTTCAGCTTTCTCCTCCGGCAGTATTTTAATTTTCTCTTTATAAAGTTCATCTATGGCAATAGATAAATATTTTCTGTTTGCGGTAGTATTTTCACTATTTTTATCTTCTTGTGATATAAGCTGCCTTGCTCTTTTTGCAGTAGCTATAACTATAGAATACCTGCTTTGTACTACAGGCGGTTCTCCCTGCTCCACATCTTTATTTACCGCATTTATCAATTCATTATAAGACGGATGTAACATTTCTCTCTCCTTTTAAGACCTGTTTTTTAGTGAATCCTTTATAAACTCTATTAATTCATTATTTCTAAAGGTTTTCTTATGTTCGCTTTCTATTATGCTGTTAAAGTCCTTTGTAACTTCTTCTATACTTTCATTAATTAGTATATAGTCATATTGCTTTATAAATTCCGCCTCTTTAGCGGCACGCAAAAGTCTGTCCTCAATCTGCTTTGCTTTTTCCGTATTTCTTGACTTTAACCTGTCTTCAAGTATCTTGGCATCTTTGGTACTTACAAATATCAAAACCGCCTCCGGGAACTTTTCCTTTATTTTAACGGCTCCCTGTACCTCTATTTCAAGTATTACATCTATTCCTTTTTGTAACTTTTCTTCAACATATGCCCTGGGCGTACCATAATAGTTATCCACGTATTTGGCATGTTCTATAAGTTCATCATTCTCTATCATAGCCAAAAACTCCTCGGTACTTACAAAAAAATACTCCCTTGCGTGTACCTCACCTTCTCTTGGCTTTCTTGTAGTAGCTGATATTGAAAGTGCATACTTATCATATTGTTCCAGTAATTTATTGATTATAGTTCCCTTACCGGCTCCTGAAAATCCGGAAAGTACTATAAGAAGTCCCTGTTCCATCCGACTCTTCCTTATACCTATTCTATATTTTGTATTTGTTCTCTTATTTTTTCTATACAAGTCTTTAACTCTATAGCCCTGTTTGATATATCTATATCATCAGACTTGGACAGTATAGTATTAGCCTCTCTGTTAAGTTCCTGTGAGATAAAATCCACTTTTCTTCCGATATTTTCCCCTGCTTCAAGTTCTTTTTCAACAGCCTTTATGTGGCTTTTTAACCTGACAAGCTCCTCGTCTATACTTATCTTATCGGCATAAATGGCAACTTCGGTAATGATCCTGCTCTCATCTATGTTGCTTTCTTCAAGCAAGGCACTTATCTTTTCCTTTAATTTATTATGATATCTTTCCATAACCAAAGGTACTCTTTCTTCTATCTCCTGAGTATTTTTAAGCAGGATTTCAAGTTTATACCTTAAATCCTTATGTAAGTGTTCTCCTTCCAAACTTCTAGCCGCAACAAATTCTTCCAGTGCCTTTACTATACAATCTCTTACTTGCAGCCATATATGCTCTTCAGTTTCCTCAGAGTTTGACACTGTTATGATTTCCGGGAATCTGAGCAAACTGCTCATATGCATTTCGTTCTTTATACCGTACTTTTCTTCTATATGCTTTGCATGTGCAACATATTGATCAAGTATATCTTCATTCAGTATAAGCTTGCTGTATGTATCGGCATAGGTCTCATGTACTATACAAAGATCTATCTTGCCTCTTTGCACATATTCTTTAACAAGCTTCCTTATCTCCGCTTCAAATTTTGAAAATCTTTTCGGCATTTTAATACTAAGATCAAAGTCTATGGTTTACAGATCTTATTTCTACAGCAATCTTATATTCATGGGTAAGTTCTTCCGCCTTACCGAAACCTGTCATACTTTTAATCACTGCACCAAACCTCATTTCCGTACAAAATATTATACCATTGTACCAACATATTATATTACTATCAAAAAGTAAAGTCAAATAAACACTTTAACCGTGCCAAAGTTTAGATTTAGTGCTACATGTCAGATAGGTCATTCATCTTCGTCAAAAAAGAATTATTATACCTTCAAATCTACCCTCTCAATTTCCGAAAAGCAAGTAATATTTTTATTATAAAAACTATGCACAAGTGTTATTGTTTTTCTTTAGTCTTATATATATTTTTCAGTGTAAAAACTACAGCTCCTATAGTAAAAAAACTAAGTAAGCCTATAACAAGATATTCCATTCTCTGTGTTAAAATCTTTCCGAAGTACGAATATATAAATATTGCAGGAATCTGCCCTATTC
Source organism: uncultured Johnsonella sp. (assembly GCA_905373785.1). Lineage (GTDB taxonomy): Bacteria > Bacillota > Clostridia > Lachnospirales > Lachnospiraceae > Johnsonella. The sequence goes on from CAJPUK010000091.1 coordinate 3,843, forward strand.
CTGTAGCAAGTGCAAACTCCCAATATTTCATAGGAGTCAGTCCTGCCGCATAGCTTACATAATCAAAAGAAATTATCGGAAAAAGTCTGCATGTCAGTACCGCATTTTTCCCATACTTGGCAAAGAATTTATCAACCTGCTCAAGTCCTCCCTTGCTTACAAGCCTCTGTGCCACATCCCTTCCGAGTATTCTTGCTATATAAAAGCAGGTACTTGCTCCGGCAAGCGAACTTACCCATGACAGCAAAGCTCCCTGCCACCAGCCGAAAAGCCCCGCATTGGCAAGTGTGATTACAAAAGCCGGCAGGGGAGCTACTATGCACTGCATTATCATAAGAGCAAATGATACAAGCATAGCATAGGCTCCGTAGGAGTTTACAAAAGTTTTTATACTTTCAAAGTCTCCTTTTACAAGCATGGCAAATACCTTGTTTACATTAGCTTTTACATTTGGAACAAAATAATAGATAAGTACTAAGCTTATAAGGAGAAGTATCAAAATAAGCTTGTCAAAATGCTCTTTTAATATTTTCTTCATTAAATTCTACCTGCTTTGCTTTAGCTCAATTTTCATTTTACTTATTTAAGGTCTACAGCCCTTTGGTATACAACCCGATTAAATTTAATTCATTCACCATAGTTTCAAGATGACCCGGGCTACAGCTCCTTGGTATACAGCCCGATTAATTAATACTTACATTTCCCACAGCCTTAAGGTGCTATAAAAATTGATGATTAAATCACCGACCTGTTTTATGTATATAAAATTTAAGTTCATACTATATGTATTTTATATAATTTATGATCCTGAGCATTAAGTCTATACGTGTAAACGGTGTAATCAGGTAGTAGCCGTCTACATATTCGGACATACGCTTTACTATATCTACAGATATATCATAAGCCAACTTTTCAGCCTCATCCCTGCTCTTACCCTCATAAAGCCTTATCATATCCTCAGGTACATTAATTCCGTTTACTTCGTTTTGTATAAACAGCGCATTCTTATCGCTGATTATAGGAAGTATTCCTCCCAAAATCTTTGCATCAAGCTTTTCTCTTGCTGTCTTAAGATTTTGAAGGGCTTCATCTGTAAGCACAGGCTGGGTTAAAAAGCCTACTACACCCGAAGAAATCTTAGTCATTGCCCTCTTTAACTCCGAGTCGAACTTCCTTGCATTGACATTAAGTGCCGCATACACCTTTATGGAATTATTAAAAACCTCTTTGTTAAGAGAGTCTATATAGGCGGCAAGTTTCCTTGAGTTAAGCTGATATACCGCTGCAACCTCAGTTCTTTCGGCATTAGGTATAGGGTCTCCCGTAACGGTAAGCACATTGGAGATATTTTCCGCACGAACTCCGAGTAAAAGCGCTTTTGTAGCATTGATATTCCTATCTCTGCAGGTCATATGAGGCATTGCTTCTATAGAATGTTCTCTCTTAAGCTTGGCAGCAAGCATACAACTGTCAAGCCTCGGTCTTGCTATGGGACAGTCGGCTATAGTTATAATATCGGCTCCGGCTTTTTTAAGCCTTATACTTGACTTTACAAAGTCTTCAGTATTAAAGTCTTTCGGAGAATCAAGCTCTACCGCAATAACTTTCTTTCCGCTGTTTACCTTGTCCCAAAATACATTTTTAAGTTCTGAAAAATCTTTTTTATGAGTGTATACTATCTTTTTCTTTACAGGCTGTCCTACAGTATCTACTATGCCCTTGATTATTTTTATATATTCGGGATTACTTCCGCAGCAGGCACCTACTATCCTGACCCCTATCTCAAGTATTTGCTTCATCTGCTCGGCAAAATACTCTTTACTTCCGCCATAATAAGTCCTGTTTCCTCTGACTATCGGATAACCTATGTTAGGCATGGCTGCAAGCGGTATATTTTCTATATTGATTTCTCTTAAGAGTTTATACATATGGCTTGCACTGCATATACAGTTTAAGCCGGTTGCATCTATTACATCGGAATTGGCAACCTTTTCCAAAAGACTCTTATAAGAGTAACCTTCCCTGGTGTATCCGTCTGCATGACAGGCATAATCTACCATTACAAAGGCTTCTTTACACTCCTTTTTTATATACCTTGCCACTTCCACCATTGCTATATCCGAGCTGTGTGTCTCAAAGATGAAGTTATTTGCACCCAGTTCTAAAAAAGTTGATACTATGTTAATGTATTCTTCAACCTTTTCATTGTGTTCACCTGCCATAATAGGTCCTATATCGGCAAATACAAAGGCTTTGTCTTCGGCAGCCTCAACGGCTATTTCATAACCGGCTTTTGTAAGTGCTTTCTGCCTTTTTCTGTCTCCGCCCAAGTTGGTAATATCAAGTCCGAAAGTATTGGTTCTTATAGCCCTTGAACCTGCTGCAATATATTCCTTATGTATATCAAGTATAAGTTTCGGATTATCTATGTTGGCAGCTTCACAATTGGAACTCATATCATTCATAAGAGCTGCATAGTAAGTACCCATAGCACCGTCAAATATTAATATATTATTCTGTAAATATTCTTTAACTTTCATCATTATCTCCAAATGCCTTTTTTGCTATATCTACACTTGCCCTTGCATCCTTCGCATAATAGTCCGCACCTATTTCATAGGCATAGTCCTCTGTAAGTACCGCTCCTCCTACCCATACCTTGGTATTCGGAGAAGCTTCTTTGACCTTTTCTATAGTTTCTTTCATAGAAGGAAGTGTGGTTGTCATAAGAGCGGAAAGCCCTACAAGCCCTACTTCATCTTCTATAACCGCCTTTACGACCTTTTCTATAGGAACATCTCTTCCCAAATCTATGATTTTATATCCGTAGTTTTCCAAAATAACCTTAACTATATTTTTTCCGATATCGTGTATATCGCCTTTGACTGTAGCAAGTGCTATCTTACCCCTGCTTTTGGTCTCCTTGCCTTGCTTTGCTATTCTAAGCTTTACAAGCTCAAAGGCTTCACAGGCGGCATTAGCCGAATTGATCAACTGAGGTAAAAATATTTCCTGCTTCTCATACTTTTCCCCTACTATATCAAGTGCAGGTATCAGCCTTTGATTTATAAGCTCTACTTCAGACATGGTCTCAAGTAAGCTTTCCGCAAGCTCCTTGGTCTCAGCCTTAAGTCCTTTCAGTATTGCACTTTCTATGCTTTCATCATGAATAAGTACTTTTTTAGGCTTGGCTTCTTCTTCACTTTTAACATTGGCAAATCTTTCTATATATTTATTACAGTTTTCATCTTCGCCCGAAAGCACCCTAAAGGATACTACCGCATCCATGTGCGAACTTATATTCGGATTTATGATAGGCAGATTGAGCCCTGCATACATTGCCTGTATAAGGAAGCTCTCTGTAATATTTTTTCTTTCCGGCAGTCCGAAAGAAATATTGCTGACTCCGAGCGTGGTATTAAGTCCCATCTTTTTGCTTACTATTTCAACCGCCCTTAAAGTATTGACAGCCTGCTCTTGCTGGGCTGATACGGTAAGTGTAAGGCAGTCTATGATAATATCTTCTTTTTTAAGCCCGTATTCCAAGGCTTTTTTAAGTATATACTCGGCATGCTCAACTCTTTTTTCCACCGTGTCAGGTATGCCTTCTTCATCTAATGCCAAGGCTATAACCGCCGCACCGTATTTTTTAGCTATAGGCAGTATCTTATCAAGCTTTTCATCATCCGCATTAACTGAATTGATAATTGATTTTCCGTTATACACTCTAAGTCCGGCTTCTATAGCTTCAGGATTTGATGAGTCTATTTGCAAAGGTACCGATACTATTCCCTGTAAAGCCTTTACCACATCTATCATAAGTAAGACTTCATCCGCTCCGGGAACTCCTACATTGACATCCAAAATTTCCGCACCGCACTCCTCTTCTTCCAAAGCAATCTTACTTATGTAATTCATATCTCTTTCCAAAAGTGCCTGCGCAAATCTTTTCTTACCTGTAGGATTAAGCCTTTCTCCTATGACCCTTACTCCCTTAAATTCAGTTGTATGAGTAGCTGAACACACACCATGCCTTTGCTTTGGTCTTTCTGTATTTTCTACTTTTTTATTTTCCTTAAGTGCTTCTTTAAGTAAGTTTATATAATCAGGATCTGTTCCACAACAACCTCCCATTACATCAAGTCCGCTTAAAGTTGCCATATGCTTGGCAAAATCATCTCCCGATAAGTCATAAGCTCCGCTTATGGGATCCGGCAGTCCGGCATTGGGCTTTAGTATTATGGGAAGTTTTGTCCACTGCCTAAGTTCTTCTATAAAACCTCTCATTTGCAAAGGTCCCAGTGAACAGTTAAAGCCCATGGCATCAACTCCGAGACCTTCAAGCGTAAGTGCCATAGAGGGGATTATAGTTCCGGTAAATGTTCTTTTGCTCTCTTCATAGCTCATTGTAACCCAGATAGGAAGTTTAGTATTTTCCTTAGCGGCAAGTACCGCCGCTTTTACATCATAAAGATCCGTAAATGTTTCACATACTATAAGGTCGACTCCGTATTTTTCTCCGGCAATCATAAGTTCCTTATATACTTCATATGCCTCTTCAAAAGCCAAAGTACCTAATGGCTCTAAAAGCTCCCCTATAGGTCCTACATCAAGTGCTACTCTTACACCGCTTTCTTTTGCCGCCTCCTTGGCACAATGTACGGCGGACTTTACCGCCTCATCCACACTTAAGTCGCAACCGGAGAGCTTATGTGAGTTTGCACCGAAAGTATTGGTATAAACTATATCGCTTCCTGCCTCAATATACTTTTTATGAATGTCTATCACTATATTAGGATTATTATATCCAAAAACCTCAGGATGCTCCCCCGGCTTTAATCCGGCTTTTTGAAGCATCGTTCCCATAGCTCCGTCCAGTATTGTAATTTTAGATTCCACAAGTCGTCCCTCTTCTTAAAAATCTGCAAGCCTCTCTTATATTACAAGTCCCACAATTTCTTTTAAGCCCTGAATTTTTTTCTTTTGTTATTGCTATTATTGCCGTTACCGACTTTCTCGGTATCATAATTCCGCTTTCACTCACATTAAGACCTATCCTGCGTACGGTATCCATATATACCGTAAATTCTCTTTGCACGCTGATAGGCATATCTCCATACCCCGGTGAGTATCTTGTGCTTAAGTATAAACCTTCTTTTTCGTATTCGGTTCTAAACTCGGCTTCTATACTGTCGCAAAGCACTTCTACCAAAGTACTTGCACATGAGTCCATAATAAGTGCATCCGATACATCTTTAATCTGTGCCTTTCTTATGGCAAATTCCACCTCCGGTCCGAGAGTCGCCGCCATAAGTATCATTTTTTTCGCACCGCTAAGATGCTTTAATATATCAAAACCTTTGATAAAAGTACAGTCCTTAGGTATACCGTTACTTATATCAACTACCTTGCTGATGTACTTAGGTCTTGCCGCCTTATTAATAAGATCCATACACCTGTCAAGCTGCCTGTTAAGGTTTTCATCTATATCGTGCTTTCGATATTCCAAATATCTAAGGATTTCAGGTTTGTCTTCCTTAGAAAGTGCTATTTCCATTTAAAACTCCTTAAAACTTTTTTGATTAACTTTTTTATTGTACTAATC
>CAJPUK010000092.1 GCA_905373785.1 uncultured Johnsonella sp.
AGAAGTCAAAAATCATTTGGCTGATTTTATAAAAATATACAAAATGAGTAAAAGTTTCAATTATTTACCTGATTTTATTTTGAAGGGAGCAATTATGTATACTGATAAGGGATTGTATATAGCTAAGGCTTTTGACAGGGAATTATATATACTGCCTAAGATGGCAAACAGGCACGGACTTATAGCGGGTGCTACCGGTACCGGAAAGACGGTAAGCCTAAAGGTCTTGGCAGAGTCTTTTTCCGACATGGGAGTACCGGTAATAATGGCGGATGTCAAAGGTGACCTGGCAGGTATGGTAAAAGCCGGGGGAGATAATGCGACGATCAGCCAAAGAGTATCGGAGTTTGGGCTTTTAGAAAGAGGATTTACCTATAAGGCATTTCCTACCTGTTTTTGGGATTTATTTGCTAAAAAGGGCTTACCGCTCAGAACAACTATATCGGAGTTCGGTCCTTTATTATTGGCTAAGCTACTTGATCTTAATCAGGTTCAAAGTGATATATTAAACATAGTGTTTAAAATAGCGGATGATGAGGGCTTGCTTTTAATAGATATCAAGGACTTAAAGGCTATGCTTAATTATGTATCCGAGAATTCCGTACAGTATAAGGCAGAGTACGGCAATATGTCCTCGCAAAGTATAGCGGCAATTATGAGAGCGGTGGTGGCACTTTCAGACAGAGGAGCCGAAGAGTTTTTCGGGGAGCCGGCACTTAATATAAGAGATTGGATGAGGACAACTCAAGACTCAAGAGCCTATATTAATATAATAGATGCCTCAAGTCTTATACAGGATACTTTGGCTTACTCGACCTTTATGCTTTGGCTGCTTTCGGAACTTTTTGAAACCATGCCGGAGGTTGGAGACCTTGAAAAACCTAAGATGGTATTCTTCTTTGATGAGGCACATTTACTTTTTAAGAATACCCCAAAGGCTATGATGCAAAAGATAGAGCAGGTAATGAAGCTTATAAGATCAAAGGGAATAGGAATTTATTTTATAAGTCAAAGCCCCGGTGATATACCCGGTGAAATACTTGCACAACTGGGCAATAAGATACAGCATGCCCTAAGAGCGTATACCGCTTCGGAGCAAAAGGCGGTAAAGGCGGCGGCACAGTCTTACAGAATTAACCCGAACTTGGATACGCAAAAGGCTATTACCGAGCTTGGTATAGGAGAGGCTTTGGTATCCTTTATACAAGAAGACGGCTCACCCGATATAGTGGAAAGAGCCTATATATTGCCGCCACAGTCTTATCTGGGAGCTATAGGGGAAGAGGAGAGACGCTCGGTTATAGTAGGCAGTGATCTGTATCATAAGTATATAGAAATAGAAGACAGAGACTCAGCCTATGAATTCCTAAGCCGTGTAAACGAGGCAAGGGAGAATGAAAAGCTTTCGGACAGGGAGAATAAAGAAAGATCCAAAGAGGAAGAAAAAGACAGAAAAAGAATGGCAAGAAATATAAAAAGTGTAGGAAATACCGCTGTAGGAACTATAGGCAGAGAAGTAGGTAATGCACTTGGAAGTTCTGTAGGGGGACGTTTTGGTAAAAAACTGGGTGGTAATGTCGGTGCAAGCCTTGCAAGGGGTATTTTTAAGACTATTTTTAAATATTAGATATGAAGAATATTAATTTATCGCAATCACAGCTTATAGCGCTTGGTTTTGTAAGCGTAATACTTATAGGAACGGCATTTTTAATGTTACCTATAGCTTCAAGAGGAGGACAGGGTACTGATTTTTTAACGGCACTTTTTACTGCTGTAAGTTCCTGCTGTGTTACCGGACTTGTATTGGTAGATACGGCAACTCATTGGAGCTTTTTCGGTCAACTTGTGATTATTATTTTGATACAGATAGGCGGACTCGGTTTTGTAAGTATAGGAGTTTTGTTTTCTATTGTTCTAAGAAAGAAAGTAAGTCTTAGAGCAAGGAGTCTTATAAAGGAAAGTACCAATTCGCTGTCTGTAGGCGGGGTTGTAAAACTTACTAAAAAGATACTTTTTATAACTTTTACATGTGAGGCTGTAGGGGCGTTTTTGCTTTCTTTTAGATTTATACCTGAATTCGGCATACTTAAGGGAGTATGGTTTTCAATATTTCACTCTATATCCGCTTTTTGTAATGCAGGTTTTGACCTTATGGGAATAAAGTACGGAGCATATAATTCACTGAGCGCTTATTCTTCGGATTTTTTGATTAATATAGTGATAATGCTCTTGATACTTATAGGCGGAATAGGTTTTATTGTTTGGGATGATGTCACAAAACACAAGCTTAATTTAAAAAAGTATAGGCTGCACAGTAAGATAGTTATTTTTGCAAGTGTGATACTTTTCGTAATACCAACTCTGATTTTCTTTATAACAGAACAGACAACAGTTCTAAAGGGGATGAGTTTTTCACACTCTGTGCTTGTATCGACATTTTCTGATGTAACTGCAAGAACCGCAGGATTTAATACGGTTGACTTTAAGCTTTTTAGCGATGCAGGTAAGATGGTATTTATTATTATAATGTTTATAGGGGCAGGATCGGGTTCAACCGCAGGAGGTATAAAGATGACTACCTTTTTTGTACTTTTGGCACAGGTAAGGGCTAATGTGCTTAATAAAAAGATAACGGAGGTATTCAACAGAACCATAAGTAATGATATAGTGGTTAGAGCGGCTACAATAAGCACCATTAACATAAGCCTGATTTTAGTGTCAGCTATAGTAATAAACTATATAGATAAGATAAATATACTTGATTTACTTTTTGAAGTAACTTCCGCAGTATCAACAGTGGGAGTAACGACAGGAATTACAAGGGATCTTAATGTTATTTCCAAATATATACTTATCTTACTTATGTATCTTGGCAGAGTGGGAGGTTTAAGCTTTGCTTTGTCATTAACACATAATAAAAAACAAGTTAAATTAAGAAATCCTGTAGAAGAGATAAGTATAGGATAGCTTGGAGGTTATTTATGAAATCAATGCTTATAATAGGTATGGGAAGATTCGGACAGCACCTTTGCAGAAATCTTTCAGAACTCGGTCATCAAATTATGATCATAGATAAAGAAGAAGACAGACTTGAAGAAATGCTTGCTTATTCAGAAGAAGCCAAGATAGGAGACTGTACTAACATAGAGGTACTCAAAAGCCTTGGAGTGGGCAATTATGATGCGGTCTTTGTATGTATAGGTACTGATTTTCAAAGCTCGCTTGAGGCTACCTCACTTTTAAAAGAACTTGGTGCAAAGTATGTGGTAAGCAAGGCTACAAGGGATATACAAGCAAAATTCCTTCTTAGAAACGGAGCAGACGAGGTCATATATCCGGATAGGGATATAGCCATGAAGACAGCCATAAGGTACAGCTCCAATCATATATTTGATTTTATAGAATTTACAGATAATTATTCTATCTATGAAATATCGGCTCCAAAGGAATGGGTAGGGAAAAGTATTAAGGAGCTTGATATCAGAAATAAGCTCGGAATTAATATAATCGGTATTAAAAAAGCCGGAAAGGAGCATATCTTACCGAGAGCTACCGATTTTATTGAAAAGGAAGCGCATCTTATGGTTATTTCTGATGAAGAATCTATACAAAAACTTATAAAGGAGATGGGAAATTGATAAAGGCTTGTATTTTTGATTTGGACGGAACACTGCTCTACACAGCACCTGCTCTTATGCTGAGTATGAACCTGACCTTAAATGAATTGGGGTTTGACAGTATTGATGAGGCTCATGTAAAAGCCTTTGTAGGAAACGGTTCCGATAAATATGTGGAAAGAAGTTTGATATTCTCAGGAGATAAGGAGTTAAAGCATTATGATAAGGCTTGCAAGCTCTACCAAGATAATTTCAAATTAAATGCCTCCAAGGGGGTAAGACCTTATGATGGTATAGAAGACTTGATAAAGGATTTAAATAAAAGGAGTATTAAAGCCTGTGTCCTATCCAACAAACCTCAGGAAAGGGTTGAGGACAATATCTATACCTTTTTTGATAAGAAGAGTTTTTTTAAGCTTTACGGTGAGAGAAAAGGAGTCCCTATAAAACCCGATCCTACTGCACTTAATATGCTGATGGATGAAATTGAGGTGAAAAAAGATGAGGTTTTGTATATAGGAGACAGTGATGTGGATGTATATACCGGAAGAGCTGCCGGGGTAAAAACCGTGGCAGTAAAGTGGGGGTACAGATCGATCGAGGTTTTGATGGAGGCAAAGCCGGATTATATTATAGAAAGTCCCAAGGAGATAGTGAAAGTAATTGAGGAGATATAGCCGTATAGACTAAATATTTGAAATATTGAATTTTCAATCTACCGACTCCATTTTTGTCATAGGAAATTTGAGCATTGAAATCATAAACTCGCATAATTTTCATCACTTGACGAAATTAGCATATATATATAGAATAATAGGGCAATAATTATATCAGGAGGTTGTTTTAGGATGTCAGGACATTCAAAATTTGCAAATATCAAACACAAAAAAGAAAGAAATGATGCTGCCAAGGGTAAGATATTTACCGTAATAGGAAGAGAAATTGCTGTTGCGGTTAAAGAGGGAGGTCCCGACCCTAATAACAATTCTAAATTAAGAGATGTTATAGCAAAGGCTAAATCAAATAATGTGCCTAATGATACAATTGAAAGAGGTATTAAAAAGGCGGCAGGTGATGTGGATTCCGTTAACTATGAAAAGAATGTATACGAAGGCTACGGTCCAAGCGGAGTGGCAGTGATAGTAGAAACTTTAACCGATAATAAGAACAGAACCGCTGCCAATGTAAGATCCGCATTTACTAAGGGAGGCGGCAACATAGGAGCACAGGGCTGCGTATCTTATATGTTTGATAATAAGGGACTTATAATAATAGACAGAGAAGAAGTGGACTTGGACAGTGATGAATTTATGCTGATGGCACTTGATGCCGGTGCCGAGGATTTTAGTGCGGAAGATGACAGTTTCGAAATAATAACTGCACCCGATGATTTTTCTGCCGTAAGAGAAAAGCTCGAAAAGCAAAACATACCTATGGTAAGTGCCGAACTTACTATGATACCGCAGACTAAGGTAAGACTTACCGACGAAGAAGATATAAAGAAAATGAACAAACTTTTAGACTTGCTTGAAGAAGATGATGATGTACAGGCGGTATATCACAGTTTAGAAGAATAAAAATAAGAGGCGGTAACTTTTTATTACAGTTTGCAGTATAAACAATTAACAATACATTTTGTATACACCAAAATCTCATAATGCTGCCTATATTTTGTTTCACCTGCAGCCGGCAAAAATAAAGCCGTGTAATGTCTTAATGATAAAACATAAGTGTAGTAAGTACATACACTTATGTTTTTTAATATACACAAAAAACTCGTTACAGTTCAGGTATATATTATACATGTATATCTATCAGGCTACCGCCGGAATTCATCTTCGTCTAATTTATAGATAAAAATGAAATATTTTTAGTCTTTTTGACGAAGATGAATGACCTACCTGAACTGTAACAAAAACTCGGAATTTTGGATATGTTTATTTATTATGACTTGTAAATACTTGTAATAGGTTGTAAAATATAGCCTATTAGTCGTTAAGACATAGAAAATCAGTTTAAGAGAGGATATGAATGAAGCAAGGGCATATTTTTTTTGATATGGACGGAACTTTGATGGATACCGGTCTCGGTATTACAAAGGCTGTGCAGTATTCATTAAAAAAAATGAATATTATAGAAAATGATTTAAATAAATTAAAACCCTTTATAGGACCTCCGCTCCATGAAACCTATAGTAAACTATATAACTTTAATATGGATGAATATTATACCGCATTGGCGGCTTTTCATGAATATTACAGACAAACGGGAATTTTTGAGGCAAGTCATTATCCTCATATGACGGACACATTGGAGGCTTTATTAAAGTCGGGAAAGAAGTTATACGTAGCAACTTCAAAACCTGAGCTTGAGGCCAGAAGGGTAAGTAAAAAATTCGGACTTGATAAATACTTTGAGTATGTGGGCGGATCTGACGGAGATTATAACACAAAAAGAGCTACTAAGGCAGATGTAATAAAGTATGTATGTGAAGAAAATAATCTAACCGATATTGAAGATATAGTCATGGTAGGAGATAAAAGCCATGATGTAGTCGGAGCTAAGACAATAGGTATGGAATCGGTAGGCGTACTTTACGGTTACGGTGATTACGATGAATTAAGCAAAGCCGGAGCGGACTATATCTGCGATACTGTCTTTGACCTTAAAACTCTTTTACTGGCGTAGGTTGTCATGATAGAAGAAAAGGATGTACTTAACATATCTTTCTATGAATATAAGGTTGCGTTTACCGGCAGTTTTAAAGGAATGAGGTATAGAATAGCAAGAGAGCCATTTGAGCATGTAAGATATTTGCCGCCTGAAAAAAAGGAGGAGGCAAAGCTTAAACTCAGTGTTTGGAAAGAGCCTTATAGTTATGACAATACAGCAAAAGAAGAGATTGAAGACAGTTTTTTTGAATACTCCAATGAAGGTCTTAAAAGAATCGTTGAGTATTTGAATCATATACATAAAGAAAGATTCAGCCGATAATGACGGTTGGATTTTTCAAAAAATCATATAATACAAGTGATTGTAAGAAAAATATGGACAATTATTAATTAAATTACATAGCTGACACGAATTATCGGCTTATTTAAGTAGATATAAGAGCAATGATCTGAAACAGATCTTGTGTTTATAAAAAATTCACTTAAAAGGAGTTATAATAACGGCAGTATTGGCAGTAGGTTTAAAGATTGCATTTTTAATAACAGTTATTATATAAGGAAAGTTTTGGAGGATAGTATGGCTAGACAATACAACCACAGTGCGGTGGAAAAAAAGTGGAATAAATATTGGAAAGAGCATCCGGTTAATGTTGATGACGGTAAGAAGGAAAAATATTATTGTTTGGATATGTTTCCTTACCCTTCAGGTTCCGGACTTCATGTCGGACATTGGAGGGGTTATGTTATATCTGATGTTTGGTCAAGGTATAAGATGTTAAAGGGACATTATGTAATACATCCTATGGGTTGGGATGCATTCGGTCTGCCGGCAGAAAACTATGCAATAAAGATGGGAATACATCCTGCCAAGTCAACAGCGGAAAATGTATCAAACATAAAAAAACAGATAGACGAAATCGCTGCAATCTACGACTGGGATATGGAGGTAAATACCACAGACCCTAACTTTTACAAGTGGACACAGTGGATTTTTGTGAAAATGTTTAAAGAGGGGCTTGCTTATGAAAAGGAGTTTCCTATAAACTGGTGTCCGTCATGTAAGACAGGTCTTGCAAATGAAGAAGTTGTAGACGGTGTATGTGAAAGATGTAAGAGTCCGGTTACCAAGAAAAACCTAAGGCAGTGGATGCTTAAAATCACAGCCTATGCGGACAGGTTGCTTAATGACCTTGATAAGCTTGACTGGCCTGCAAAAGTAAAGAAGATGCAGGCGGACTGGATAGGTAAGTCTTACGGTGCCGAGGTTAATTTCAAGGTAGAGGGTGGAGAAGACAGTATACTTGTATACACTACAAGACCGGATACTTTGCACGGAGCTACATTTATGGTGCTTTCTCCCGAGCATTCTCTTGCGGCAAAACTTGCCACTGCGGACAAGAAAGAAGAGGTTGACAAGTACATATTGGAAGCTTCTATGAAGTCCAATGTAAATCGTATGCAGGCAAAGGAAAAGACCGGTGTGTTTACCGGCTCCTATGCTATAAATCCGCTTAATAATAAAAAGGTTCCGATATGGCTTTCAGACTATGTTCTTGCAGACTACGGTACCGGAGCCATCATGTGCGTTCCTGCACATGATGAAAGAGACTTTGAGTTTGCCAAAAAGTTCGGACTTGAGATAGTGCAGGTTATCTCAAAGGACGGTAAGTCAGGTGGCGAGCTTGAAGAAGCTTATACGGAAGCACAGGGCATTATGATCAATTCAGGGGAGTGGAACGGACTGGAGTCATCCGCACTTAAGCAAAAGGCGGCTGAATATGTGGAAGAAAAAGGTTTTGGTAAAAAGACTGTCAATTATAAGCTTAGAGACTGGGTATTCTCACGCCAAAGATACTGGGGTGAGCCTATACCTATAGTACATTGTCCAAAGTGCGGCAATGTAGCTGTGCCGGAAGAAGAACTTCCATTACTTTTGCCGGAAGTTAAGTCATATCAGCCTACAGGTACGGGAGAATCTCCGTTGGCAGCTATAGATGAGTGGGTCAATACTACCTGTCCCTGCTGTGGAGAGCCTGCAAAAAGAGAGACTAATACCATGCCTCAGTGGGCAGGCTCAAGCTGGTACTTCTTAAGATACATAGATAATCACAATGACAAGGAACTGGTTTCAAAGGAAAAAGCTGATAAGTATTTGCCGGTAGATATGTACATAGGCGGTGTGGAGCATGCTGTACTTCATCTTTTGTATGCAAGATTTTATACCAAGTTTCTGCATGACATCGGTGTAGTAGGCTTTGATGAGCCTTTTAAGACCTTATTTAACCAAGGTATGATTACCGGTAAGAACGGTATTAAGATGAGTAAGTCCATGGGTAATGTAGTCTCTCCCGATGATCTGGTAAGAGATTACGGTTGTGATGCACTCCGTATGTATGAGCTTTTCGTAGGTCCTCCTGAACTTGATTCCGAGTGGGATGACAGAGGTATAGAGGGTGTAAGCAGATTCTTGAATAGGTTTTGGAACATGGTAATGGATGCCAAGGACAGCAAGGTAGAGCCGAGCAAGGAAATGCTTAGATTAAGACATAAACTTATATCCGATATAGATCACAGACTTAATGATTTCAGCTTAAATACGGTAGTTGCAGGTTTTATGGAGTATAATAATAAGTTTATAGAGCTTTCAAGAAAGTCGGGCGGCATAGATGTAGAGACCTTAAAGACCTTTGTAACCTTGCTTGCACCGTTTGCACCTCATATAAGTGAGGAACTTTGGCAGGAACTCGGAGGAGAAGGCTCTGTATTTAATACTGCTTGGCCAAGCTATGATGAAGAAGCCATGAAGGAAGATGTAATGTCCATACCGGTACAGGTAAACGGCAAGACCAGGGCGGTGCTTGAAGTTGATGTAAATATTGATAAGGATGAGCTTATAAGTATGGCAAAGGCTGAGCTTGAGAGAATAGGAAAACCGGTTGCAAATATAGTAAAAGAGATTTATGTACCCGGGAAGATAGTTAATATAGTAGGCAAATAGGAATAAATAAAAATATCACACTAAGTTTGGTAGTGTGATATTTTTTTGATAAGAGTTGCAAAAAGAAACTTGGGGAAATTTGCACTTGATAAACTAAAGATTTCTATAATTATTCCTGTGTATAACGAAGAAAATACTATAGTAAACTTACAAAGGC
>CAJPUK010000093.1 GCA_905373785.1 uncultured Johnsonella sp.
TATTTTTAAATAAAAAACTTTATACTCTTGCAATCATTTCCCCGTATCTGTCCTTCGCCATCTCTAAAAACTCTTCGACTTCCTCAAGTGTAGGCATATCCTCACTTATACTCCTGCTTGCCACAAGCATTGCCGCATGAGCACTGCCCATCTCCATAGCATCAATAATTTCCATTCCGGCAAAAAGCCCGTTAATAAATGAAACTATATAGCCGTCTCCACCCCCAAGACCCTTTAGGTTATCCACCGGAAAGGGCTTTATAAAAAAGCTTTCTTCCTTAT
Organism: uncultured Johnsonella sp.; assembly: GCA_905373785.1. Classification (GTDB taxonomy): domain Bacteria; phylum Bacillota; class Clostridia; order Lachnospirales; family Lachnospiraceae; genus Johnsonella. The sequence continues at coordinate 283 of CAJPUK010000093.1, forward strand.
CGGTATAGGTAGCGGAGCCTTCATCACCATGCCTTATTACCACTAATTTTGCCCCTTTTGAAAACCAATATTTTGCGCTGTCCTCATCATTTCCCGACAGATTAAGCTCCGTCTCCATAAGGTCGTACTCTTCTCTAAGACCTATCACGATATCACTTTGCTCTGTTACAAGACTGTAGTACTTTGCCACCTCTTTATTATCCTGCCAACTGTGCGCCCTGTAATCAAGGTTAAATACTATCTTTGTAGCTGATTTTTTTGCAAGCTCCACCGCCTTAAGCACCGCCTCTCTTGAAGGAGAAGCCGCAAGTGCCGTACCTGATATAAAAAGCAGTTTGGAAAGCTTTATATACTCTTCGTCTATATCACTTATATCAAGGCTCAGATCGGCAGCCTTATTTCTGTACATAATTAAGTTATTTCCCTTACCCTCAAGCACTTCGCTGAAAGCAAGGCTTATCTTTTCACCGTTCTTTGTCTTTGATATATGTGTAGTATCTATGCCTTCTTTCTCAAAGCCTTTTAAGACAAAGTTACCGAAACTGTCATCGGATACCTTTCCTATAAAACCTACACTTCTTCCAAGCCTTGCCATACCTATGGCTATATTTGCAGGAGAGCCGCCTATATATTTCTTAAAGATTGAGCACTCGTCCAAGGTCTTAAAAAAGTCGGTGGGAATCATATCTATAGATGCCCTTCCTAAAATAGTTATATCAAACTTTCTGTTATTATCAAATTCTATGTAATTCATATTTTTCCTCATTCTTTAATCAAACCGGATAAGGTGTTGTCTCATAAGACAGACCCTAAAAATAGTAAGTAATTTTCATCAATCAGTCTTCGCACAATGCTATAACTCAAGCTAATCAGCACTCTGTTTCAAATCGGTACAGGAACACTGACTGGCAGTCTGTTTTAAATTGTAACACTAATAAAAAACAAATGTTCTTCTGTGCAAAACTGTTATTTAAAACCGCTTATAATACATTAAAATATCTTTCTTAAAACCAACTTAAAAGAGGCTGTCACATAGAAAAGAAAATAATACTTTATATAGCAGCTTTTTGCTTTATTTACTGTTATATGTCGTATATTCCGTTCTTAATGCAACAGCCCCCGATTTTATAAAAAATATTTTAAAGCCCTATAAAATCTTATATGATCAATTTTCAAATGCATATTGCGAAACTTGATTTTAATAAGAAAATATTTTACAACTCTATACCCTTTCTTGCAGACAGCCCCATATCATAAGGATGCCTTATTTTGGTCATATTTGTAATATAAGCTGCAAGTTCTCTTATTTCATCCGGAGCATCTCTTCCGGTAAGCACCACTTCCAACTTTTCCGGTTTGTTTTTCAAAAACTCTAAAGCCGGTGCTTTTTCTATCATATCGTAGTTATAAGCTGCCATAAATTCATCCATAATAAGCAAATCTTTATCCTGAGCTGCTGCCACTACTTTATTAAAATATTCCTGATGATCTTTTTTGTTTTGTGCAACCTCTTCTTCCGTCATATACTTAATAAACTTGATTTTATGCGGATATGAAATTATCTCTATATTATCAGAGCTATCAAGTACATTTAACTCTCCGGTTCTGTCATCCTTAAGAAACTGGCAGATAAGTACCTTAAGTCCTGTTCCGGCAGCTCTTGCTGCAAGCCCCATAGCTGCTGTGGTCTTGCCCTTTCCGTCTCCTGTATATATATGTATAACACCTTTTTTTAATGGCATATAAACCTCCTTAGGTTAAATGTATTTTTAATCTATATTATTATCAGACTTATTGTTCCGTTATAAGTTCTGATGTATCGGCATTGCAGTATTAAAGCAATTACCCTTTATCAAAAATGTTCAGATGGTTTTGATAGCTTTATTATACTGTATTTGTACCACTTTGTTAAGTAAAAAAGCGGCTTTATTTGTGAATTTAATTTTTGCATACGTTGTCAATGTATTACTTATAAATTATAATACTTGTTATAGTCACAAAATATCCTTGCTTATTATATAAATACATAAGTCAGGAGTACTTTTAATTCAGCTCTGACCGGTTATTTTGACAGCAGGGCAAAATACAAGGAGGATATATATGAGCCATTTATATTTCAGTATAGAAACACTTGAAAAGTTTTGTAAAGAAGCTTTTATTAAGTTCGGTTTTTCGGAAAGGGACAGTGATATTATCACTGATGTTCTTTTAACTTCGGATAAATACGGTATAGAATCACACGGTATGCAACGAATTTCCCGTTACCATAAAGGAATTGAAAAGGGTATGATCAAGGTGGAAGCAAAACCTGAAGTCGTATTTGAAACACCGGTTTCCGCAGTTATTGACGGTCATGACGGAATGGGACAGATTATTTCCCACAAGGCAATGCAAACAGCTATTGAAAAAGCCAAAACAAGCGGAATGTGTATTGTTACTGTAAGAAACTCCAATCATTACGGTATTGCCGGTTACTATGCGAAGATGGCGTGTGATGAAGGTCTTATCGGAATGTCATTTACCAATTCCGAGGCTATTATGGTTCCCACCAATGCAAGATTGGCTATGCTTGGAAGTAATCCTATAGCCCTTGCGGTTCCCGCAAAGCCTTATCCTTTCCTTTTTGACGCTTCTACAACTGTAGTAACAAGAGGAAAGCTTGAGATGTACAGGAAGGCTGAGAAAACACTGCCAACAGGCTGGGCACTTGATAAAAACGGAACTCCGTCAACTGATGCACAGGATGTACTTACTAATATCGTGAATAAAAACGGCGGCGGTATTATGCCTCTTGGCGGCAATGAAGAAATATCCGGAAGCCATAAAGGTTACGGCTACGGCATGATATGTGAACTTTTCAGCTCAATCTTATCCTTGGGAATGACATCAAATCATACACATACCGGAGGAAAAGGCGGCACCTGTCACGGTTTTATTGCCATAGATCCTAAAATATTCGGAGAACCCCAAGTGATTATAGAGCATTTTTCAAGATTTTTACAAGAACTCAGAGATGCTCCTAAGGCGGAAGGTAAGGAGTACATTTACACTCATGGCGAAAAAGAAGCCCTTGCCTTGGAGCGTACAAAGAAAGAGGGTATAGGTATAGACATTAAGACAATTATTGAAATGAAACAAATGAGCGATTATCTGGGTATGGATTTTGAGAGTTTCTTTAAAGATTTAAAACTTGACAGTGAAGAATACAATAATTTCTATTAAAGGTGTTAAACTGTAAAAGCGAAACCGTAAGAAAAGTATTGCCGGATTTATAAATAAGTCCTGTGCATGAATAAATAAATATTATAAGTTTTTTATAAAATTATGCCATGTCTTTTATCTTTATCGAAATATAAAGTTTATATATTTTTACTAAAGCAAAGGCATGGCATAATAGTAATAAAACCGCTTCTACATACTCTTTTTCAGTATTTCTATAACTTCTTCTCTACTAAGCTGCTTATATCCGTGCGTGAACTACCCATAGGCTTTAAACTATGGGTAGTTCACCAGGCGTGGAAAGCAGCAGGATTTAGCAGTTTTAGCACTGATTATTTTTCACCGGAGGATGCTGTACTTGTGGATGAATTTTAGGCTCAAAACTTAATTATGTATACACTTTTTATGCATTTATGCTATACTGTAGCTATAGTTAAATAAAGCACTTAGATAGCGTAAATACAAGCTATTTCAGTGCTTTATTTGTTTACTGATAATAAATTGATAATATTTTTACAGGTTATCAAGTTTGCCCGCAAGTTCTCTTTGCTTATTAGGATACAAATGAGCGTATGTATTTAATGTCATTTTGATGTCTGAATGTCCCAGGCGATTTGCTATAAGTAAGGGATTTTCTCCAAGTTCTACAAGTAAAGCCACATGCGAATGTCTAAAATCATGTATCCTAATGTGTGGAAGATTAGCAGCTTCACTATACCTATTTGTATAAATCCTTATAGTAGCTAATGACATAGTGAATATCCTTGTGTTATCATCCTTGTCATAGCAATGTGTCATGTACTCTTTTAGTTCATCAATTAAGAAATCCGGAAGAGCTACAACCCTTATACTTGATAAAGTCTTAGGACTTGTTACAATCTCTTTTTTATGCAGCATACTTAAGGTCTTGTTTATATCTATGGTTTTATTCTCAAGGTCTATATCTTTGAATGTAAGGGCTAAAAGTTCGCCTATTCTTAAGCCGCAATAAAATAATATATCGAATACAGTTTTGTATTTTATATCCGGAATACACGCACGAAAAAGCCTGTACTGATCCAGTGTATAAAATTGCATTTTCTTAATATTTGTATTTTTAAGTTTACTTACTTTACTACAAGGGTTTACTGATAAATTGTGATACTTACATGCAAAGTTAAAAACAGTTGACAATGTAACATATACATAGTTTTTGTATGATGTAGAAAGTTCCTTATTAGTTGTAGCGTTGTATTTAAAATTATTTTGCCAATCCCTTATATTTGCGGAAGTTATTTTATTAAGCTGCATATTACCGAAGTAAGGCAATATATGGGTCCTTAATACTATGTTCATAGTTTCATAAGTCCTTACCTTAAGCCTGCTGCTGCAATCATCCAAATACAGCTTTACCAAGTTCTTAAATAACATAGTAGGCTCGGAAGACAAATTATCAAGAAAATCACGCTCCCATGCTTGGGCATCCCTTTTAGTCTTAAAGCCCCTTTTAAGTTTTTGTTTACGGTAGCCTTGATAATCCGTATAATAGCAAGATACGAACCAGCTACATTTTTTATTATTGTCTTTATATACCGGCATAATTCATTTATCCTTTTCTATAATGTGCGAAATCATAAGAAGACTAAGAATTTATACCTTGCTATTATACTTTAAGTGTAGTATTATACACTTAACAAGACAAACGGCAGGTACGGCATTACCTCCCAGTAGTTAATTATCTATAAAAATAGTCGCAGCTTACCGGGCGGGCGGCTATTTTTTATTGAAAAAATCCATGATAGCGAATATAAGCATTATTGAACTGATTAATAAACTCAATATCTCGTACAGGCTCATAAGCGTTCACCCCCTCACAAGACTAGGGAAGATGAACCGTCCGACCGTTTGCCCTATTAAATATACAATTATCAAGGTCCCGGCAGCAGAATATAAATAACTGCTGCCTTTTTTATATGTCTTTCGTTTCCTAAATTTAGGAAGCAAGCACAAGTTATAACACCTGTTTATTTATCAACAAAAAATATAACAGTGTGGTATCTGCTGCTATGCGAAATTTACTGTATAAAACAAGTTATTAGACTTTTTCATTTAATGTTTTAATCTGTCGAAGTTTCATGAGACCTTACCGTTTCATCCTTTTCAGGTGGCAGCGATATTTTATTATAATGATTTAATCTGTCATTAATCCACAAGTTATATAAATCCTCAGGTATAGAATTATTTTCTAGTATTTCAGTCATTTTTCTATAATTATCTAAAAAATCCATAATTATATGATTGCTTGTTTGTAGATTGTCAAAAGGTATTCTATCGTCTTGACTTCCATAAAAGAAACCTTCATTCATATCTTCATAAGTCCTTACTAAATTCCAAATCTTAGGATATTTAAGCAAAGGAATTAAAAGCTTGATCATATCTGCATAAGTTTTTAATTCTGTATCTTTAGGTTCTTCAAGTCCTAGCAGCCAATCAATAGACACATTGAACTTTTTAGCTATAAGTTTGATTATGTTTACAGACGGCTGTTTAATTCCGCGTATGTAATAGGATAGCATAGAGGAACTAATACCTAGGCTATCTGATAGTTCAGTTTGTGTCATATCATTACTATGTAACAATTCCTTTAATCTTTCACTAAATATATTTTTATCATCCATAGATTTACCACCATATAAGTATTATCACTATATTAAGCGAATATTTTACATAAGTCAATACACTTAAATATTTTAACCTTTAGATAAAATATTTAACCAAAGCTATTGACATGGTTAAAAATGTTGGATAATATGTGTTATATAAAACGATAACGAAAGGAGTTAATCAATTGAGAATTAACAGGGCTAAGTTAGCATATGAGTTAGTAAATAAGGACTTAACACAAAAGAAATTAGCGGAACTTACAGGAGTTTCAAGGGCTACTATAAATTACATTAAGGCGGGTAAGTCTTGCAGTGATGAAGTAGGAAACAAGATAGCAAAAGCCTTAGGTGTAGACATAACTGAGCTTATAGAAAAAAGATAAATAAGGTAATTATTAACAAATGCGAAATCATAAGAAGATTAAGAATTGCCATGATACTTTTACAGGTACAGGGGGCATTACATAATCAATCATCTAAAAAAGCATCAAGCTTTTAGCTTATTCAAGCACCAGGCTAATTCTAAGCCTTAAGTGTTGGAGTATTAGGAGTAAGTACAGGATATTAAAGTATCAGAAAGGGGCTTTATATGGGATTACTATACGATATAAGCACTATAAAGAATAGACCGCACTTAACCGCCGAGGATATAGCTTTTTTGCTGACAAAAAGTAAGGCGGTAGCATATAAGATAATTAAGGATCTAAATACAGACTTGGAGAAAAAAGGATTTTATACCGTAAGTGGCAGAGTAAGTAAAAAGTACTTTGCAGAGCGTTTTAATATAGATTTAGGCAGCTTATGCAATGAACCGGAAAGCGGGGGCGTGGATGCTGACATATAATGAAGTTTTGCAAAGATTTAAGGGTGGGAATTACAATAACAAGAAGACTTGTAATGTAATATGCCCTTGCCATAATGATAAAGAAGCAAGCCTTAGTATAACTGACAAGGGCGATAAAATAGTTATGAAATGTCATGCAGGCTGCGATACTGAAGACATTATAGCAGCTGTAGGGCTGACATTCAAGGACTTAGGCAGCGAAGAGGCAGCAGCTGCCACTACATGGAAAGATAAGCTAATTGACTATGTAGGTAAGAACATAGAAGCGGTATATGATTATACGGATGAAAACGGAAAGTATTTATATAGTAAAGTGCGTTTTCAAGGCAAGGTTATAAGATATGTTACCGTAGATTATGCAAAAGATACTTATAAATTTGGAAAACCTGAGGATATTAAATCATGCATGTATAACTTACCTGCTGCCTTAAAAGCAATAAAACAGGGGTTTGAGGTATACATTACAGAGGGGGAAAAGGACGCTAACACACTTAAAAAATTAGGATTTGCAGCTGTTACTGCCGGAGCTGTAGGAGATTGGCGAAAAGAGTTTGCAAAATACTTCACAGGGGCTAAGGTTGTAATACTGCCTGATAATGATGAAGCAGGACTTAAGCTCAAGGATAAGATAATAAAGGATTTAAGACCCTTTGCACACTCCATTAAGTCAGTTATTACCTCTAAATCAGATAAGGGAGATGTAACCGACTATATAGATACAGAGAAACACAGCAAAGAGGATTTACAGAACCTTATTAATGAAGTTCCGGCAATAGTTGCACCATGGATCGAGATAATAGAGCGAAAAGACGGGAGCCAAAAAAAGAAAGTTAATGCAGGGTTGCTTAAGGGCTGTATAAGTCGGAATTTAAACTATAAATGCGTTAAAGGTTCTTTTTACTGGTATGAAAACGGATATTATAAAAAGACAGATAAGGACACCGTAAAAGCTAAGATAATTGCGTACATACCCGATAGCCTTATAAGTGATAACCTTATAAATAACATATATAACCTTATGCTAGCTGATGATGAACATATAGCAAGGGAAGAGGATTTTAATACTAACGAAAACTACATAAACTTTAGGAACGGACTTTATAACATTGCCACTAAGTCATTAGAACCGCATGACAGCAATATATTATACAGCCGTCAAGTAAATACGGACTATGTACCGGATGCCGTGTTAACTGAAACAAGTACATTTACTAAATTTATATGTGATTTATGTAAAAATGAAAGCGGCATTGTAGACTGGGAAAGATACAACGCATTGGCAGAGATTGCAGGGCTTGCGATATCTAATATATACGGATACAGAACCAAAAAAGCGGCTATTTTACACAGTCCCGTAGGTAATACCGGTAAAAGCCAGTTTGTAGCATTGATAGCGAATTTAATAGGAGCTGCCAGCATAGAAAACATTCCGTTACAGAATATGAACGAAGATAAGGGGCGTTTTGTCTTTGCTAATGCCGAACTAATAAGACTTATCATAAACGGAGACCAAGGCAAGGCGACCATAAAGGACAGCTCAATATTTAAATCAATAACAGGCGGCGATTATATCAAAACCGAAGCTAAGGGAAAAGATGTAAAATCACTTACATTCAAGGGCTTTATAATCATAGCTTGTAATGATTTGCCATATATTGCAGATGATAAAGGCGAACATGTATATAGGCGATTTCATATAGTGCCTTGTACTCATGAAGTACCTGAAAAAGAACGAGATCCCGAAATACTAAACAAAATGCTTGAGGAGTTACCGGCTATAGTCAATTGGGCTATAGAGGGCTTGCATAGGCTTATAGCTAATCGCTACAACTTTACAGAAGTGGCAGCAGGCAAGGAATACATAGAAAATTACAGAAAATCAAGTGATACAGTGTTCAGTTTCCTTATAGATGAGGGGTACATAATCACTAAGAACCTTGATGATAAGTTAAGTAAAAAAGCACTGTTTACAGCATATAATACTTATTGTACTGAAAATGAGCGTACAAGGGTAGGAGTGCAGCAGTTCGGCGAGAGGGTAACGAAACTTACGGGGTATCCTATACAAAGAACAAGGGTTAACAGTTGCAGAGATTATTATATACTTGGCATAAAAGAAGAAAATGACGGGTTCAAGGCTGCTACAAATGAACAAGCAAGTATATTTAATGATATAACTGTAGTCCCAAAACATATGTTATAAAATAGGACAACTGAGGAGCGAAAAAGGGACTGTAACCGTTACAGAAAAAAAAGCAAGTTTAACAGTCCTAGAAAATGGGACTAAGTCCCTTAATAGTCCCATAAAAAATAGTGATTTTGGGACAGCAAAAGCCCCATATTTACGGCACATTTTATATATTAGTCCCAATAGTCCCATATTATTTATAGTTATAAAAAATAAATAT
>CAJPUK010000094.1 GCA_905373785.1 uncultured Johnsonella sp.
AAATAGAAGAAATAAGCAGCGGAAAGCTTTGTATACAGGATTTTTCTTCTGCCATGGTTGCAAGGCTTGCAGGTATTAAGATGCACGATACGGTTATAGATGTCTGTGCCGCTCCGGGAGGAAAGTCCTTACATGCAGCCGATATACTTAAGGGAAGCGGTAAGGTGCTTGCCTTTGATATAAGCGAGGCTAAGCTTAAACTTATAGAGGAAAATAAAAAAAGATGTGCTTTTGAAAATATACATATAGCCTTGGCAGATGCAAGTGTATTAAAACCTGAACTTGTAGACTCGGCAGATGTTGTCATAGCGGATCTTCCCTGTTCCGGACTTGGAATTATAGGCAAAAAACCGGATATAAAGTATAATACAAGTTATGATGCAATAATTGCTTTGAGTAAAATTCAAAGACAAATACTTGATAATGTTTCACAGTATGTGAAAAAAGGCGGAAGGCTTGTCTTTAGTACCTGTACTGTGACTGACATAGAAAACTTACAAAACAGAGACTATTTTTTAAAAAAGCACAAAGATTTCAGACCCCTAAACCTTAGTGCCAAGTTAAGTACTATGGACTGTGATACAAAAGAAAAGGGCTATGTACAGCTACTTCCAAACAGACACGGTTCGGACGGTTTTTTTATAAGTGCGTATGAAAGAGACTTAGAATGATAGATATTAAAAGTTATACCCTTGCACAGTTGGAAGAATACTTGCTAAGCATCGGTGAGGCAAAGTACAGAGCAGGTCAGATATTTGAGTGGATACATAAGAAAAATATAAAAGATATAGATGAGATGAGCAATATATCCGCTAAATTAAGACTTAAGCTTAAGGAAGACTGTATACTGTTTAATGTAGAAGAAATACTTTATAAGGAATCGGCTATAGACAAAACAAGAAAGTATCTTTTCAGGCTACCTGACGGCAATATTATAGAAAGTGTTTTTATGAGATACAAACATGGCAACTCGGTATGTATTTCTTCACAGGTAGGCTGTCGCATGGGCTGCAGATTTTGTGCTTCAACCTTGGACGGACTTCTTAGGAATCTAAGTACATCGGAGATGCTTGATCAAATTTATAAGATAAGTCTTTCTACAGGTGAAAGAGTATCGAATATAGTACTGATGGGTGCCGGCGAGCCTATGGACAACCTTGATAATGTACTTAAGTTTATAGAAATTATAAACAGCGAACAGGGACTTAATATAAGCCAGAGAAATATTACGGTATCAAGCTGTGGTTTGGTTCCCGAGATAAAAGCACTTGCAGATAAGAAACTGCAAATAACTCTGGCACTTTCACTCCATGCGGCAGATGATGAAACCAGGAAAAGCCTTATGCCCATAGCAAATAAATACAGTATAAAAGAGGTTTTAGAAGCTTGCAGGTATTACTTTGATACAACAAAAAGGAGAGTCAGTTTTGAGTACGGACTTGTAGCCGGGGTAAATGATACTAAAGAAGAGGCAATTAAGCTCTCAAGGCTTATTAAAAATATGCAGGCTCATGTAAATCTTATTCCTATTAATCCCATAAAGGAAAGGGATTATAAAGAACCTGCTCATAAGAATGTGCTTGCATTTAAGCAGGTACTTGAAAAATCAGGTATACAGGTAACCGTAAGAAGAGAAATGGGCAGAGATATAGACGGTGCCTGCGGGCAACTTAGAAGAAGCTTTATGGCATAGATAACTTATAAAAACTTTGGAGGTATTAAATACTTATGAAATCAGTGGCACGTACTGATAGAGGGCGAGTAAGAAGTATAAATCAAGATGTGGTAATGGCTTTGGATGAGTTTACAAAAGTACCGTTTAACTTATACGTAGTAGCTGACGGTATGGGTGGAGCCAAGGCTGGAGATTATGCAGCCAAAGCTTTGGTGCAATATGTGAAGGAGTACATAGATAATAATGATGAGGGCACTATAGGTCTTATAAGAAAGGCAATAGAATATGCCAATATAAAAATCTATGAATTATCAAAAAATAATGAACAACTTCAAGGTATGGGAAGTACCGTTGTAGCGGCAGGTATAAGTGCCGATACTTTGTATGCCTTTAATGTAGGAGACAGCAGACTCTACCTTGTAAGAGACAAACTTATACAAATAACCAGGGACCATTCCTTTGTTGAAAATGAAGTGGCAAAAGGTCATATTACAAGAGAGAGCAGGGAATATAAACTTAATAAAAATTATATTACAAGGGCTGTCGGCATAGAAAAAGAAGTTGAGGTAGATATATTTGAGGTTGAACTTTTAGAAGGCGATAAAATATTACTATGTTCTGACGGTTTAAGTAATATGATAGATGATAAAGAAATTTATGATATAATAAGTAAAAGTAAAAGTCTTGATTCGGCAGTTGATGCTTTAATTGAAACAGCCAATGAAAAAGGCGGCACCGACAATATATCGGCTATACTCATAAATTATGAAAGGGAGGTGTAGGCTTAATGTTACTTAGAGCAGGGACCTTTCTACAAAACAGATATGAAATAATCAAGCGAATAGGTGGCGGCGGTATGTCTGAGGTATATAAGGCAAAGTGCCACAAGTTAAATCGCTATGTTGCAATAAAGGTACTTAAAGAAGAGTTCGGTAAGGATGCCAATTTTGTAAAAAAATTCAACATAGAGGCACAGGCGGCTGCAGGTGTTTTGCATCCTAATATAGTTAATATTTATGATGTGGTTAATGAAAATAATATGCACTTTATAGTAATGGAGCTTATAGAAGGAATCACACTTAAAGACTATATAGCTTCAAAAGGCATGCTTGATATAAAAGAAGCCATAAATATAGCGCTACAGGTGGCTAAGGGACTGGAATGTGCACATGAAAGAAATATAGTACACAGAGATGTAAAACCGCAAAATATTATAATTTCGGTGGACGGAACCGTAAAGGTGGCTGATTTCGGTATAGCCAAGGCTACTACAGAAGAAACTATTAATGCATTTGCACTTGGCTCGGTTCATTATATATCTCCCGAGCAGGCAAAGGGTGCATATACCGACATAAGAAGCGATATATATTCTCTTGGTGTAAGCCTGTATGAAATGATATCGGGAAGAGTTCCCTTCAACGGAGAGAATGCGGTAGCTGTTGCACTTGCACATGTTGAAGAAGTTGTAACACCTCCTTCCATATATAATTCAAAAATAAGTCCCGAACTGGAAACCATAGTGCTTAAGTGTATGCAAAAAAGTCCAGATAGGAGATATCAAAACCTTAAGGAACTTATAAGAGAGCTTCAAAATTTACTTATACAAAGAAATGATACCAGTGCAGAAGTAGACTCTCAGACAAGGATGATAGACAAAAGTGATATAGTCTCTATCAACAGCATAAGAAGGGATAATGCAGTACCTTCAAACAGAACCGATGATTCTTATGTGGAAGAAGAGGAAGAAGAATTTGAAGACGAGGTAAAGGACAAGAAAAAGAAAAAAACTGCCACAAAAGATAAAGATGTTGACAAAGAAGATAAAAAAATGGACTCTATAATGACCGCACTTGGAGCAGGTATAGCGGTTATTATAGTTGTAGTGATTTTATTTTTTATAATAAGATTTTCGGGTTGGACTCCATTTCCTAAAAATGAGGAAAGTAAGAATGTAATATCTACCGAAAGCAGCAGTGCTGAAAGTGAGACAAGTGTCAAGGCGGATGTAGAGGTACCGAACATAACGGAACTTCCTCAGGAGGTTGCCAAAACAAGGCTTGAAAGCCTTTCACTTAAGATGGCGGTAGCTTCAAGTAAATATGATGATGAAATAAGCAAGGATTACATAATATCTCAGGCACCTTATCCTAAGGCAAAGGTAAGCAAGGGTGATACGGTTGAAGTAGTAATCAGTTTAGGCAAAGAGCCTATTGACTTAAGTAAGCTTAATCTTTCAGGTATAAGTACGGAAGCGGCTACTAAAATACTGGAGGGAAAGGGCTTAAAGGTAAGTGTTGTAGATGAGTTTAGCGATAATATTGAAGAGGATATGCTTATAAGATACAGTCCTTCGACAGCGGAAGAGGGACATACCGTAACCCTTTATAACAGTAAGGGTAAAAAAGTGAATAAAATCAAAGTCCCAAGTTTGGTCAATAAGGATGAAGAAAGTGCGGTAGCCCTTATACAGGCAGCAGGTTTAACTGTCGGTGATGTAAAGACTGTAAACAGCACTTCGGTAGAAAAAGGATATATAATATCTCAGGATGTAAAAGCCGACTCCGAGGTGGAGCCGGGAAGCAGTGTGGGCTATTCTGTAAGTGCCGGACCGCCACCTGAGACAACACAGGCTGCTACACAGGCAACGCAGGCTTATAAGTACATAGCTTCAATAGATACGACTTATAATATTGCGGATTTGATAGGTCCGGCATCTTCGACCACCAGTGTAAAGATTATGATAAGGCTGAAACAAAACGTATCAGGTCAGGTGGTTTATACTACTTTGATGGAACCCAGAAAACTTACCGGAGATACCATACTGCCGGTTAAGTTCAAGTCCATAGAAGGAGCTTACGGTGTTGACCAAGGAGAGGTAGAGGTAGTAGAGACGAACAGCAACAGTGTACTTAAATCCTATACGGTAGAGTTCTTTAAGGTTCAATAGGATGAAGGGAAGAATTGTAAAAGGAATTGCCGGATTTTACTATGTAAATGCCGAATCAAAAGTCTATGAATGTAAGGCTAAGGGTTTATTTAGAAATAACAATATAAAGCCACTGGTCGGAGACTTTGTTGATATAGATATAATAGATGAGGAAAAGGCTTTGGGGCATATAACCAAAATACTTCCGAGAAAGAATACACTTATAAGACCGGCTGTAAGCAATGTGGATATTATTGCCGTGGTACAGTCAACAGCCTCTCCAAAACCGAGACCCTATCTTATGGACAAGTATTTTATCAATATGCAAAAGTATGATATTGATTTTATTCTAATATGGACAAAGTCGGATATTATTAATGATGAAGCGAAAGAATATATTGAAATATATAATAACATAGGAATTAAAAGCTTTATTATATCCGAAAAAGATTCCTATATAAACGATTACGATTTGCTTATAGACTTTCTTAGGGGCAAGACTACCGCTTTAGCAGGTGTGTCCGGTGTAGGTAAATCAAGCCTTATTAACAGAATGTGCGAAAGAGAACGTATGGAGGTAGGTTCCTTAAGTAAAAAAATTGAAAGAGGTAAGCATACAACAAGACATTCTGAAATATTTTGTGTAGATAAGGATACCTATATATACGATACACCGGGATTCAGTTCCATAGAAATCAGTGATATGTATGAAGAAGATTTGGAAAACTATTATTATGAGATAGCAGAACTGTCAGGTAATTGCAAGTTTAACAAATGTTCACATATAACAGAGCCAAATTGTAAGATAAAAGATGCACTAAGTTGTGGTAAAATATCTAAAATAAGATATGATAATTATACAAAGATATATCAAGAACTAAAAGCGAAGAGGAGACATTAAATGAAGATATTATCACCTTCTATACTATCAGCTGACCTTAGCAATATTAAAACTCAGCTTGACTTACTAAAAAAAATGTCTATAAGGAATTTACATGTTGATGTTATGGATGGAGCATTCGTACCCTCTATATCCTTTGGTATGCCTTATATAAAATCACTTAGAAAGCATACAGACCTTGTACTTGATGTTCATATGATGGTTGAAGAGCCTGACAGGTATGTTGAGGAAATGTGCAAGTCGGGAGCCGATATAATAACCGTGCATGCGGAAGCCTGCAAGCATCTTGACCGAACTGTAAATCATATAAAAAGTTTCGGAGTTGCTGTCGGAGTAGCACTTAATCCTTCTACTCCCATAGTTATGCTTGATGAGATTCTGCCCTTTATAGATATGGTCTTGGTGATGAGTGTAAATCCGGGCTTTGCCGGTCAGGCATTTATACCGTATACGGTACAAAAAATAGCCAGATTACGTCATATAAAGAAGGATAATAAACTTGATTTCAGCATACAGGTAGACGGAGGAGTTAATGCGGAGACACTTCCTACAGTTCTTGAAGCCGGAGCTGACAATATAGTTGCAGGATCGGCTATATTTAACGGAGACATAGTAGAAAACATTAATTTATTTAAAGGAATAATGGAAGAAGTTGACTAAAGTATGTTAGGTGTAGCTTACATAATAGCAGGTGGAGAGATTGACAAAGACTTGTTATCGGCTGTAATGAATAAGCGAAAAAAAACTGATATAGTTGTTGCTGCCGATGCAGGACTTAAGGGTTTGGATGAGCTTGAAATAAGCCCCGATTTTATACTGGGAGACTTTGACAGCTTGGGAAAAGAGGTTTTGGAAAAGTACTCAAAAACCATAAACATATCAAGATACAGCAGTGAAAAAGACTTTAGTGATACTGAGCTTTCAGTAGAGCTTTGTGTATCGAAAGGCTTTAAGAATATTACTATACTTGGCTGCTTCGGCGGAAGAATGGATCACAGCCTGGCGAATATAAACCTTCTTTACAAGTATTATAAAGAGGGTGTGTCTATAAGGCTTTTAGACAGATATAATAAGTTATATCTTATTGGAAAAAGTAAAATCATATATAAGAATGATATGTGGGGTAAATACTTATCAATATTTCCCATAGGAGGGGTTATTAAGGACTTTTCCATAAGCGGTGTCAAATATCCGCTTAAGAATGTTGTTTTAGACAAGTACAAAAACCCAAGCCTTACTATAAGCAATGAGATTATTGATAAAGAGTGCAATATAGACTTTAAGAATGGCATGATTTTGATTGTAGAAAGCAAAGATTTTTAAAGTTTTAATTAAGATAAGGAGGATTATATGGAATATGTGTTGTGGAGTATATGTTTTGCCGTATTTTTGGTTATAGAGCTGGTTATACCCAGTTTAGTATCCGTATGGTTTTCTATAGCCGCACTTATTATGGTATTTATAGCTCCCTTTGTTAAGGACCTAAGAGTGCAGACCTTTATATTCGCCTGTATTTCCTTTATCTTACTTTTATCACTCAGAAAAGTGGCTAAAAGATACCTTAAACCGAAAGACAGTTTAAGACATGAAGAGGTGGAGATAGTAAATACTCTCGGAGCTGATAAGGGAAGAAGGTTTTATGAGGTAAAGTACAAAGGCGGAATATGGTCGGCTATAGGCAAAGAAGATCATAATAAGGGTGATATACTTACTATAGGAAGTTTTGACGGAAATAAAATAATTCTTAAAGATTAAGGAGGTCTCATTATATGGGAATCGGAATAGCGGTATTCGCTTTTATTCTAATAGTAATAATTTTAGCAATCACTTTTAAGTCTATAAGAATAGTACCCGAGTCTAAGGTATATGTAGTTGAAAGACTTGGTAAATATTCTCAGTGTTTAAGTTCGGGACTTAACTTTACCAACCCGTTTTTTGACAGTATAGCTAAGGTAATATCACTTAAGGAGCAGGTTGTAGACTTTCCGCCACAGCCGGTTATAACCAAGGATAACGCTACTATGCAGATAGATACTATAATATACTATCAGGTCACAGATCCCAAGCTTTATACTTACGGTGTTGAAAGACCTATATCTGCTATAGAAAACCTTACAGCTACAACACTTAGAAATATTATAGGTGATATGACGGTAGACCAAACACTTACATCAAGAGATACTATTAATACCACTATGAGGAAAGAGCTTGATGATGCTACAGACCCTTGGGGTATAAAGGTAAATCGTGTGGAGCTTAAAAGTATTATTCCGCCACAGGATATAAGAATAGCCATGGAAAAAGAAATGAAGGCGGAGAGAGAAAAAAGAGCCAACATTTTGGAAGCTCAGGCTAAGAAGGAAAGTGCCATACTTGTTGCAGAGGGTAATAAACAGGCGGCGATACTCAATGCCGAGGCAGCCAAGGAAACTGCTATAAAGAAGGCGGAAGGTGAGGCTCAGGCTATTATATCCATTCAAAGAGCAAAGGCGGAAAGTATAAGGCTCTTAAATGAAGCCAATCCTTCAAATGCAGTCTTGGCTATTAAGGGTATGGAAGCTTTTACAAGTGCGGCTGACGGCAAAGCTACCAAGATAATCATACCGAGCAATATACAAAACCTTGCAGGTTTAGTATCAAGTTTTGCGGAACTTAATGAAAAGTATGATGCTGATAAAGAGCAGATCAATTTAGATGTTAATAAGAATTAGTGTTAAAATATAAGGAACTAAAAGCTGTTGCATTTGTATAAGTTAATGCAGCAGCTTTTTTAACGGAGAGAATAATGGAAAAAAATCATAATATATGCATATTCAGCTTTACCAAAGGGGGAAGCGAATTAAATAAAAAACTTGTATCGGCTTTGTCAGAAAGTGAGCAGGTAAAAGGATATACTTATAAGAAATTTGTATCTGAAGATGAGGTTTTGCTAAACAGTATTGAATGCAGTACGGACGAGTGGCTTTTGGAAAGGTTTTATAAAGTAAAGGCAATAATATTTATCGGAGCTATAGGCATAACGGTAAGGCTGATATCCAAGCTTCTAAGAGACAAATTCAGCGATCCGGCAATAATTAGTCTTGATGAGGCGGGTGAGTTTGTAATTCCTATACTGTCAGGTCATGTAGGCGGAGCTAATGAGCTGTCAAGAAAAATAAGTGCTCTTATAGGAGCAACACCGGTTATTACCACAGCTACAGATGTAAGAAAGCTTTGGGCAGTGGATGAGTGGGCGGTAGGAAATAAACTGGCAATCACAGACAGAAAGCTTGCCAAAGATATAAGTGCGGCTGTGCTTGATAATAAAAATATAGGCTTATTTACAGATTATAAATTTGATAAAGAACTTCCAAAGTATATAAAACTCAATGAAGAGCAGGATATAAATGTATGTATAAGTACAAAAGCAAATCAGGATTTTACTAAAAAACCCTGCCTTAGATTAGTACCTAAAAACATAGTTCTTGGTGTAGGCTGCAAAAAGGATACGGATGCAGAGCATATGAAAAAAAGCCTTGATACCTTCCTTTCAAAGCACAATTTGGATAAAAAAGCCATAGAAAAGCTTGTAAGCATAGATATTAAAAAAGAAGAAAAGGCTATTACAGAACTTGCAAAAAGCCTTGGAGTTGAATTTGTAACATTTACAAGTGAGGAGT
>CAJPUK010000095.1 GCA_905373785.1 uncultured Johnsonella sp.
ATATAACTTACATCCTCACCCTTAATTATTACTTCCTATAGGAACAGCTTTTTTTAATTTGAAATAAAAGTCGCTGCCACACCTTCCCCTCTCCCTTCCTCTTAGCAACATAAACAATGGCTATTTGTCTATTCCAAACCCCTTATACAGCTATTCCTTGTGGGTTGGTGATTACAGAAACACTCCCTATTTCAATCTTTTTAGCGGTTAGTACTGTTAATAAAGTGAGTTACAAACTTTACAGACGAGGACTGTTTGAGCGTCAGTCCACCACGCTTTTTGGTGGACAAGCGAGTTCCGCAGTCTGTACTAAGTTTGTCGAAACTTTATTAACAGTACTGCGGGTATGATTGAAATAGGGAGTGTTTCTGTTAATTACAGCTGTTTAACCAGACTATTGTTTGTGTTGCCAACTTTCCGATATATTTTTAAGTTTGAAACCGCAGCCTACTCACTCAATATTGCCTCATCACTATAATCAAAATAAACCTGCCCCTTTACAATACTGAATGTAATATCCTCATTACTATTTGCCTTGGCAATTTTCTCAAGCTTTGTCTCAATCTTTTCCTTATCCATTTCTATCAGGCCTTCTATGCTGCTTTCATCCCAAAAGCTTTGTATTTGAGTTATTACATTACTAAGATAGTAATCTCTGTTTTTTATGCTGAGTGTCTTTTTATCTTTTATATGGTATGAGAGCTGATAGCTTCCGCTGCACCATTTAAGAAGCTTATTGTCTGTAGAGTTTTCCTTATCTCCAAGTTCTATAGTAGCTACAGGGTCTTCTTCAGGCTTTGAAGTATGTTGACTTTTTACAAACTCCGTATTCTCTATATTTGATGCCCACACGGTAAGTTTTACAAAATGCTTTTCGTCATTTGATAAAGAGCTTATAAACTCATTTTGCGGATAAGCTGTTGCAATTCTTTCTGCAAGATCAACATTATCATTTGTCCACTCAAGCAGCTTCATGTTAAAGTCTGCAACGGACAGTTTTTGATAATCGCCGGTTTTAAGTGTAAGTAAAGCCTCGTAATCTTCTTTACTTGCCCTGGTGTAGGCATTTTCATCCGCTTCATGATAGTTTACTTCTTTTATATCACTTTCTTTTTCTGAGATAAGAGGGCGATAAAAATATTCAAAACTAAGCTCCAATTTGTCGGAGTCATAAAGCCCTTTTAGTTTTTGTATTTCAGCCTCGATAGAGGTATTCATGAAATCACTGTTTTGTAATTGCTCCTCACTTTTACTCTCCATTAGTTTATTAAAACTTTCTATAACAGCCGGACGGATAGAGGTATATTCCTTTACTTTTAATAGTTTGGGATCTTTTATATTTATGGTAAAGGAGTATTCAAGCAGGGCGGTATCACTATTTGTAGAGTACTTGCCTTGCACAGAGGAGTTAAATGTATATTCCTGCCACTTTTCTGAACTGAGAGGCTCAAGTATGTTAAATAAAAAGGAAGCAAATTCATCACTGTCCTTTTGGGCGTATAACTCACTGTCTCCATCTATATATTCCAATAAATCCTGATATTCCTTTGTATCAATTAGTTCCCAAACCTTGTTTTGATATTCGAAGACGCTCATATCCTCATACTTGTCGAATTTTAACGCAAGCAGTTTGCTGACCTCTTCATTAGATAGCCTAGTGCTTGTAGCCTTAAGCACATTGTCGGATTGCTTGGCTGATGTTATAAAAACAGTGGAAACTCCTACAATTAATACAAATGCTGCAATAACTATAAATATGGATGATTTTTTGTTTTTCATAATCGCCACTATCCTTTCTTCAATGGCATTTTTATTAAAATGATTGCAAAGAGGTATTATATCATTCTTTTGAGCTTCCATATCAATTAAGGCATAGGCGTAGCCTGCCCTATTATTTGTACCCAAGCTGTGAATAACTGCCTCATCACAGGCAAGCTCTATGTCCCGATTAAGCAAAATAAACATCAGCCAAACCATAGGATTAAACCAGTGAATACAGACACAGATAATCAAAATCATCTTGTATACAATATCAAAATGTCTTATATGAATGTACTCGTGGGTCAAAATGTACTCAAGCAGCTTTACATTGTCCAGGTCTAAATTTTTGGGCAGCAGTATAACCGGCTTAAATAATCCGTAGCTTATAGGGCTTGATATCCGGTTGGATTGGAGTATGGAAAGTTTTCTTTTAAGCGGATGCTGCATCCTCCAATCTTCTATAAAATCACTTTTTATAGCAGTTGAGAACTTGAATTTACTTAAGCCCCTTAAATAGGCAAATAAAAAATACAAAAAGAAGACTGTAAATCCTATAAGCCATACGGCAGCCGGTAAAGAAAATGCAAATGGCTGCTTGGAGGTCGGTAAAATATTAACGATATTTGTTTTAATATTGCCGGTACCACTCTCATTAGACAAGGTTTCACTTAGCGTAAGAGTAGTGAAGTTATCCGCTATATCAAGCTTTGTTTTAGGAAACCATGAATATATGCTTAAAATTGAAGGGATAGAAATAGGTACTAAAAGCCTAAAGACAGCTATCCCCCAAAAAACTAAAAAGGTCTTTTTTGGCAATTTGTGAATAAATAATACCCTAAGTACGGTAATTACAATTATTAAAATAGCAGCTGAAATACTCATTTGTAATAAGCTCATAGTGTTCACCTCATTCTAAATTTTTGACAAGGTCTTTCAGTTCTTTTATCTGTTTTTCAGACAGTTGTTTGTTGCCGATTAAGGCGGTAAACATTTTGTCAATTGAGCCGTCAAAAATCTTATCCAAAAGCTCATTGGTCTGAGCTAACTGAACCTTTTCTTTAGAAATCAATGCATGGCATATGAAATTAGGCTCAAGTCGCTCTATTGCTCCTTTTTTGATGCATCTTTTAATTAATGTATAAGTAGTATTCATATTCCAACCTATTTCTTCTTTTAATACATTGGAAATATGCTTTGCGGTAACATCGCCCTGTGCCCAAAGTACATTCATTATCTTTAACTCAGAATCAAATAATTTAATATCCATTATTACTCCCTCCTAGTAAACTTTAATACATTAATACGATTTGCGCTAACATCTCCTTTAGTCCAAAGTACATTCATTATCGTAACTTGGAATCAAATAATTTAATATTCGTTATTGCCGTGTATCAGTCTTTACAAACTACTATAGTAGTTTATAGAGATTATATATCATAATATATGTAAAATGTCAACACTACTACAGTAGTTTGATCAAATATTTTTAGATATCAGCTTGATTTGAAATTTTTTTACTGAATAAAAATATCTTATCTAATACTTTTTTTGAACTATGATAATGTAGACTAAGAATAAAAAATAAATATGTTAGCAGAGTAGAACCTGGTGCGTTAAGTGTCATTCGGACGGGGAGTTGTCGATGAACGAAATCTAAAGATGTGTTATCAGGTTCGCATCCCGCTGCAAAAGATATACAAATCATATTCTGTATACCTTCTTTGTAGTCTGACAATCTGCGAAGGAGGTATATTTTTATGGAACAAAAAGACAATATTTTTATAAGTTCATATAAAGAACTTAAGAAAATAAGAACACTGACGACCTGTGCGATGCTTATATCTTTAAGCATAATACTTGGGTATTTCACTATCAATATCGGCGGTATTGTCAAAGTGGGATTTTCGAGTATTCCGGCTACTTTAGCCGCATTCTTATTCGGACCTGCGGTTGCTGGAGCATTCGGAGCGGTTGCCGACATTACAAAATACCTTATAAAACCTGATGGGGCATTTTTTATAGGATTTACACTGAATGCGATTTTAACCGGATTTATCAGAGGAAGTATACTCTATAAAAAAGAGTTAAATATATGGATAGTCATAGTTTCCGAACTTATAGTTACAATACTGTGTAATCTTCTTATAAATACATATCTTATAAGTGTGTTACAAGGCAAGGCATTTATAGGAATGCTTCCGGTAAGACTGATTAAGAATCTTATATCACTTCCGGTCAATGTGGTGGTATTCTATACACTTGCCAAGGCTTTCCTTCCTTTGAAAGCTATGATATATAAGGAAGCTTAGTGCGTCAGGTATATTTGATTGCCATAACGCCGGGATCTGCAGTGAGTTAAATACAGCTTAGTGAAGATCTGTCAGAATCAATGAATATATTTATTTATATTCATTGATTTTTTTATTTTTCGGTACTATAATTATCTATGAATAAAGAAGAAAATATTCACAGAGTATGAAAATCGGAGAATATAAATGGCAAAAGCATTCAGTGAAGAAGAAAAAATCAAGATCAAAGAAAAGATTATGGAAGCTGCTCTCGATCTGTTTCATGATAAAGGAAGCAGGTCGCTGAGTATTTCAAAACTTACGAAAAGAGCGGGTATAGCACAGGGGAGTTTTTATAACTTCTGGAAAGATAAGGAGGCACTTATCATTGATCTGATGGCATACAGATCGATGCAAAAATTGAATAATATTGAAAAGGAGCTGTCAAATTCACTGACAGATCCCACAGGTTTTCTTTCAGATATAATATATAAATACTCCTTGGATATGTTGCAAAAAATCAAAACAAGGAATATTTATAAGGATGCATTTAAGATATTTACTGCACAGAATACGGATAAAGCTAAAAAAATAGAGAAACTTTATATAGAATTTTTAGACAGATCGATAATATATTGGAAGGAGAATAATGCGGTTAAAAATGCGAACAGACAAGGACTTGCGGATGCTTTTACGGGCAGTTTTGTTTTTTGCTTGAGCTATATGCATTTTAATGAAGAAACATTTGAAGAAACATTATACATTTACATAAAAAGTATCGTATCCAGATATATGAAAGTATAAATACGATAAGAAAAGAGCATGGACATGGTAGTGGATTTTAAGGATATTAAAAAAGAAGATGTGCCTATCGCCGGCGGCAAGGGAGCCAATCTCGGAGAAATGACACGAGAAAAAATAAATGTTCCGGCGGGATTTATAGTTACAGCCGAAGCTTACAAGGAATTTTTAAGGGTCAACGGCATTGCGGATATTATCAACAACGAACTTAATAAAGCGGGAAATGATGAAAGATCGCTTTTAAATGCAGCGGTTTATTTTAGAGAAAGAATAAATTCGGGAACATTTCCGGATGCATTAAAGTCTCTGATAAGGGAAAAATATAATGACCTCGGAGAACATAAAAAGGTTGCCATACGCTCTTCGGCAACTGCGGAAGATCTGGCGGATGCGAGTTTTGCCGGGCAGCAGGACAGCTATCTTAATATACAGGGGATGGAGGAGATATTAGAGCACATACGCAGTTGCTATGCCTCACTTTGGACTGACAGAGCGGTAAGTTACAGATCTCGCCAAGGTTATGATCAAAGTAAGGTCTCCATCGCCGTGATCGTTCAGGAAATGGTGGAAAGTGAAAAGTCCGGAGTGTTATTTACAGTAGACCCGATTAATAAAAATGAAAATGCAATGCTTATAAATGCCGCTTTCGGTTTAGGTGAAAGTGTTGTAAGCGGAAGAGTAAGTGCAGATACTTATATAATCGATAAGAAGACAGGTAAGAGTCAAATAAATATCGGAAATAAAGCAACTCAGATCATATACGATAAAAATGGAACTGTCGAGGAGACATTGAGTGATGATAAAAGAAAGAGCCGTGTATTAAATGACAGTGAAATATCAAAACTTTCGGAAAGCGGTCTTAAAATAGAAAAACATTATAAGATGCCCATGGATATCGAGTGGGCTGTTAAAGACGGGGAAGTATATATTTTACAAGCCAGAGCCATCACGACACTTAATAAAGATTCGCTTGATAAATATGAAGAAAATGCGGTATCACAGTATATCAAGGGAAAAAAGATAAATAAAAGTACACGCAAGGCTCTTGGGTTTATATTGGAGAAAATGCCTTTTGCGTACAGAGCTCTTGATTTTTGCTATCTGGAAGCGATAAATGATCAAAAGGCAAATATATTATCCGAGGGCGGTATTGTAATAGCTAAAAATCCGCAAATAGATGATGACGGTATACAGACTTTTTCCGATGCCGGGGTACATTTCAATAAAAATATATTAAAATTCTTCAAGGTATTGAAAATAGTGAAAGATTTTGATTATTGCTATGAGAGATGCCTTGACTTTATGAAAAAATATGAGTCTGAGATCGAAAGAATAAAGACACTTGAATTTGAAGATATGTCACTTGATCAGTGCAAAAAATTCATCAAAGAAAGCTATGAATTACTTAAGTCTCTTGCCTATGACAGATTCAAATACGCTTTATTCCCCTCAGTCTTAAGAAGTAAAGGACTTGATAAAATAATAAAAAGAGCGGACCGAAGCTATGTTGCTTTTGATCTTTACAACGGTTTAAATAATAAGACTTCGGCAGTAAACATTGACATATCAACATTGATCTGTGAAATAAAGAAAAACACTGAGCTTAAAGACCGGGTCACAGCAGGTGAAAGTTATAATAAATTATATGAAAATTTTGATGAGTTCAGGCTGTCGGCAGACAGATTTATGAAAGATAACGGATACAGATCCGACTTTAATTGCTACTGTCTGGCAGCAAGAACATTTATAGAAGACCCCGACAGATTACTTGGTATACTGATCCCCGTATTAAAGTATGACAATAAAAGCACTGTAAAAACCGATCAGAAAGACTTTTTGAAAATAATGCAAAAGCTTGAAAAGATATACGGTAAAAAATATAAAGAAATCAAAAAGCAGATAGATCGCTTCAGGTATTTCCATGTAGTTCGTGAAGAGACACAGTATTTGTGGGAGACATTGTTTTTCTATATAAGGCAATGCGTAAAAAGAATCAATTTTATTCTTATCGGCAATGAAGATATCGATTCCGGAGTAGCCAATCTGTTCTATAAAGAATTACTCGAAGTTTTGGAAAAAGGATCACTGAATGAGGCTGATAAGGAGAAGATAAACAGACGCAACAAGAAATACCCTCTTGCAGTAAAGGTATGGGAAGCTTCCAAGACACTTGTGTTTAAATGTGAAGGTGATATTTTGAAAGGAGTAAGCGCAAGCGGAGGTACTTCTGTCGGAAAAGTATGTGTTATAAACGATCCGGGTGAATTTTATAAAATGAAAAAGGGTGATGTATTGGTGTGTCATTATACAGATCCGGAGTGGACACCGCTTTTTGGTCTGGCATCTGCGGTAGTGGCGGATACAGGATCAGAGCTGAGTCATGCAGCAATTGTAGCAAGAGAATACAACATACCGGCAGTACTCGGTGTAGGTCTTGCAAGTTTAAAATTCAAAGACGGAGACATGATACAGGTGGACGGCGACAAAGGTGTGGTCAAGAGAATTTAATACTATATATGAAAATGAAAAATAATACGGATAGAAAAGAATCAATACGCTTGGAAATATTAAATGCACCGGTTTTACCTCTGCTTTTTAAAATGTCTTTCCCTACTATTATAGGAATGCTTATAACAGTGCTCTATAATTTGACGGATACATTTTTTGTAGGGCTTCTAAATAACCGTTCAATGACGGCAGCCATAGGCATAGTCTTCAGTTTTGTAAGCATAATTCAAGCCGTAGGTTTTTGGTTCGGATACGGTTCCGGCAATATTATGTCCAAAAAACTGGGTGAACAGAATGAAAAAGAGGCAATTATCATATCATACATAGGTATTATATTGGCTCTCACGAGCGGAATAATAATAATGATCATGTCTATGATATTTATAGAAAATATATCGGGATTTATCGGGGGCGATGCTTCGGAAAACTTATTATATTTTACAAATAAATACCTGAAGGTAATGATAATCAGCATTCCTTTCAGTCTGTATGCAATTACTGTTTATAATCAACTTAGGCTTTGTGGGAATGTAAAAGCGGCGATGTCGGGTTTGCTTTTAGGTATGTTTGCCAATATGATACTTGACCCTATACTTATATTTACATTTAAGTTCGGACTGATAGGAGCGGGATATGCAACACTGATAGGGCAGATGATAGGATGTTTTGCCCTGACTTTGACTATAAAAAGAAATAAAAACAATCATGTCGGGATTAAAGACATAAAGTTTAGTAAAGAAAGAATTTACCATATACTTGTCGGCGGAATGCCTAATTTCTCAAGACAGGCAATAACAAGCATCTCCTCGGTCTTACTTAATAATACGGCTGCAAGCTACGGTGACGGTATCATTGCGGCATTGACCGTAAGTTCAAGGACGGTGGCTTTGGCTTATATGATCATGATAGGCTGGGGGCAGGGTTTTCAGCCGGTATGTGCGATGAATTACGGTGCAAAAAAATATGAAAGAGTTAAAGAAGCTTTTAACTTGGCATTAATGATAGGAACGGTGTTTTTATCTCTGTCAGCTATCGTAATATATATAATTCCCGTAAATTTTATAAAAATAATGTCAAATGATGTGGAAGTTATTGAAATGGGGATAAAAATATTGAGAATGCAGTGTATGACCATGCCACTTTTAGGATATTATGCAATGAGCAGTATGCTGATGCAAAACACTGGAAGATACCTTAAGTCTTTAACTATATCCGTTGCAAGACAGGGCATCTTCTATATTCCGCTTATATATATACTTACCGCTATGTATGGTAAAACGGGGATCTGTTTGCTGCAACCCCTTGCCGATATACTGTCTTTTTGTCTGGCATCCATTATAGTTAATAAAAATCGTAAAGACATTGGTATATGATAAAATGTCCCCGCTGTAAGCATAGCGTAAAAACGGTGCTGACAGCGGGCTTTTATTTGACTATATATATTCGGCATTTATATAGGAAGGTCTATCCCGAGAAAATATTTGCAGTCTGATACTATTGTATCGTTCTTTAAAATAAGTATACTCAAACTTCCCACACCCCAAATGGGGTT
>CAJPUK010000096.1 GCA_905373785.1 uncultured Johnsonella sp.
CTTTCTTTTTCTTCTCTGAGTTTATTAGCCCTTTTATAATTTAATGTACCCCAAAGTACGGCAAATGAAGCTGAAAGCAAGGCTGTAACCACTCCCACATAAGCCATGGCACTGTTATTTGCCATGCTTGACATGGCACTCCCTGCCATCATCGGCACGACCATGGTCATGGACGGTCCGAGTATGAACAGTAAAGAAGCCGTACTCTCCATCTCTTTTTCAGGCGGATTGTCAATATCAAAGACCTTTTTCTTTATGGGAAATACCGTTCTTGGTGAGCGATGGAAAAGAGCGGTATTTTTTTTCAGTATGTTTTTAAGTTCACCTTGAAAATTGCTTCCACTAAGTTTTTTCAGTTCATTAAGCTTTACCGTATAATTACCGCTCCTTGTATCCAAGGCAATAAACTTACCCAAAAACATTATACGTATTCCGACAATGCTTATAATATCTCCGCTTTGTAAAGGCTCTTCTTTGCTTATCTTATGACCGTTTACAAAGGTTCCGTTGGTACTGGAGTCTTTGATGTACCAGGCATTATCTTTGAAATGTAACAAACTGTGGTGCTGTGATACCCAGCTTTGATTGTCATCAAGTACTATATTGCATATAGGATCACGTCCTATGCTTATCATCTTTCTGTCGCCTATAAAAACCTTGGTAAGATCCCTGAAAGCTTCCGCAGACTCCTGAAACATAACGACTATATAGTCTTTCTCACTTTTTTTAATATGTATTATATCAGCCGCCTTCAGTGCCTGTCTTGTTGCCGGCTTTTTATTAATTGAATATGGGTACTTTCCCGCATCCAGTATATACCAGGTATCATTGATAACTTCAAATCCTAAGGACAGTCCGTTAATCTCAGGATACATCTTACTTTCTACTTTAAGCAGATAGTCATCATTATTTATACTGGGCAGGCTTATTTCTTTAAAACCCGAACGCAAAAAAAATGTTAGAGTACGTATCATCTAAAGTCCTCGTATTATATAGTAGTAGTTTTTTAAGACCCTCTCCAAGGTCTTTGTAACTGTTAAGTCATAGCCTTTTCTAAAGATTAGACTATGATATAGCAGATTATTTCGGGATTACCAGGTACCGCTGCCGCTAAAGCTTAATCCTCCCGTAATATTGTTGGAAAGGCTTCCGGCTACTGTGCAAGCAACCCAACCGGCATTCTTAGACAGCTTACCCACAATACCGTCAGCATTAATATATCCTTGTATCTTTCCCATATATTTTCTAAGCTCTTTCGGATTCATAGTTTTAGAAAAATACTTTCCTATAGGGTCTTTTACCCACTTGCTGAACTTGCTTCCAAAACCGCCGATATTAAATATCTTATTACCAATCTTATTAAATGCAACATCAGATAGCTTTTTACCTATGCCGATATCTTCAATAACATCACCCAGCGTGTCCTTTCCGAATTTAAGGGCATTATCCAATGAAAAGAAGGGCTTTTTATCATGTGCACAATCCATTGCATTCTTTACAAGTTTTGAGCCGTATTTTATAACTTTCTTGGCAACACTTGCCAGACCTCCGGTCAGCGGGTCAAGACAGCCGGTTGCAAAATTAGTTACCGTATCCACCGCCAACTTATCCCACCTGTAATCCTTAGCATAGGACTTTGCCTGTTCCCATAGGTTAAAGCCCTTACCCTGTGCCGCATTGGCTGCCGCTTTTGTTACTATTGTAGCTCCGGCAACCACAGCTTCTTTAACCAAATGTGCTCCCGCCTTAACGGCTCCGCTTATCAGGCAAGCCACAAAGGGGAAGAAACCGTCCGGGTCTTTTTTATTCTTAGGATCATTTTGTGCATAGATATATCGGTTAAAGCTTCGTGGATTATAAGGATAACCTATTACTATATCCCTGCTTTGGAATCTTGCATTTTCAGGATTGTATACTCTGGTTCCGGTGGTATGTCTTCCAAGGAATTCATCACACTGCATAGCCGCAAAGCCGTAGCCTAGATTAAAGCTTGCGAAACTCTCACCTGTCCTTGTAATGCTTCCAAACGGACTGTAGTCAAGTCTTTGGTATACTTCGCTACTGTTAAGCCTCATTACAAGACTGCCCACCTCATCGAATATATCCCATATAAGCTTTCCGCCTGTTTCTTCTGCCAAAGGACTGCCATCAAAATATTGGTTATAAGTTTTTTCCTTACCGTTTTCTTCTGCCTTCTTACAAAGTGATTGAGCGTTGGATACCAGATAGTTAATATAATAAGTCTCTTTTACCCTTCTTCCGTCAGCATACTTAAACTCCGCCGCCGTCTTATTACCGAGGGCATCATAACTATATATTACAGTACCTTTTTCATTTTTTGCAAAAAGCACCTGACCTATTGAATTATAAGTATACTCGGCTATGCAACTTTGATTGATATATTCTTTAATCAAATCACCCCTTGCATCATACTCGTAATCATATTCTTTATTTTCACAAAGTTTTCTAAGCAGTTGGTTCTCCTTATTATAGTAATACTGTGTAACTACACCTTCTTCTATAGCTTTTGTTCTGTTGCCCCTTGCATCGTACTCATACTCGGCATAAGGCTTATTATTTTTAAGTACCTTGGTAAGGAAGGCTTTTTTATCATACTCATAGTTATAGCTAAGTTCTTCCTTTCCTCTTTCCTTAATACTTTGACCTATCATCAGCCCATAGTAATCATCGTATATATAATCAATCTCAAGAAGAATACCCTGTGTATCCTGCACAAGCATATTCTTTACTCTGCCGTTAGCATGGTACCTGTAGCTATGCTTAAACTTTTCGGATTGCTTACTTATAAGTCTGTGCTTTTCATCATACTTATAAGTAACTTCTTCATCCGGTAAAGTAGTCTTTATAAGATTTCCGTAACTGTCATAGGCATACTCCACCTTGCTTCCGTCAGGATAAATCATCGCCTTACAAAGATTCGCCCGGTTCCACTCATAAGCGGCTACGCTTCCGTCCTCATAATTCACCCCGACTACACGACCGGCAAGGTCATACTCGAACTTAAGTTTACTTTTTGAATTGTTAGCCTCTATAATATTGTCTCTCTCATAGATAAATTCGGACTCATATTTATATGTTCCGCCTTCACTTATTTTAGTAATTCTGTTAAGCTCATCATAACTTAGCTCCTTGGTATCACCATTTTCATAAGTGATTTTTTTAATATACTCTCTTGAGGTAAATTCTTTTATCTGAGTTTCACCAAGAGAGTCGGTTACATACATAAGCCTATTTTCATAGTCTATATCAATCTTGTAATAAGCTTCGCTTTCACTCTCAAGCCACTCATTGCTTGCCTTATTAAGCTCTTCTTTTTCATAGGCTCTTTTTGTCAAATGATAGATGCCTGAGTTATTATCAAGCTTATCATAAGTAAATACTATCGCTCTTTGCTCCTCATCTCTTATAAAACTCAGTCTTCCTGCAAGGTCATAACCATACTCTACGGCATCATCAAGCTCATCCATGCCCATTGATATGAGGTTATCATACCTGTCAAACCTCTGTGTAACTTTTTTACCGAGGTAATTGGTAAGTCCTATTACTCGTCCGGCACTGTCATACTTAAAGCCCACTTCTTCTCCTGCGAACTCCAGTTTGTCTATTCTTCCGGTTCCGTAACTTACTTCATAAGCCGGCTCTCCAAGCAGTTTTCCGCTTTTGAACCTGTTGTATTCGTCATAGCCGTATTGAAGTATGTATCCGAAATCTGCCATGGTAATAAGGTTTATATTGGAATAAGAGTCATAACTTACTTCCATCTGTGCAAGGAAGGTATTGATTTGCACCAGCCTGTCCGCCTCATCATATTCATAAATGGCATATCTTCCGTCTTCATCGGTAATACTTGAAAGTCTTCCGTCCGCATCGTATCCGTATTCAAACTTAAAATCCTTCATACTTACCTTGGACAGGAAATGATTTTCATCATATTCCAGTCTAAGATCAAGTCCGTCATTATTTCTTATGGCACTTACCTGCTGCCACAAGTTCCATTCATACTCTTCTTTGTATCCGAATCCGTCTTCTACAGCTATTATGCGACTGCCCTCATCATATTCATTTTTTTCAAGTAAAAAGTCTTCTCTGTAGTGTGTTAAAAGATTACCCTCTTTATCATACTCGAGATAGTGCTTTTCATCACCCGGAAGTACCGCCTTTATAATATTTCCCATGTCATCATAGCTGTACTCGGCTTTTCTTTCCCCTTCGGTATAAACTTTCAAAGCTCCAATGGCACTGTACTCAAGACTTATATCATTACCGAATTCATCATTTACATAGGCAAAAAGATCGTTAAAGGCATAGGCATAATTTACATCCCTGCCGCTTGTAAGTTTTACATTGGTAATTCTTCCTATGCCATCATAGGTATAATACTCACTGAAATCCTCCGGTGAGTCTATGCTTGAGATGAAGTCCTGCTCATTGTAGCCTATTCTGCAACTTTCTCCGTCAGCCTCATAGCCCACAAGGCGATTTTTCTCATCATAGTAAAAAAGATGAGTGATATCTCCTAAATAGTGCATCGCAATATTATTGCCGGCATCGTCATAGTCAAGGCTCAGATAAATTCTGCCGTTAAATATATATTCCTTAAACCTATGTGCTTCATCGTATATGAAATTATGCACAAAGGTCGAATTGCTTATTGTTACAAGCTGACCGAATCCGTTATAATTATATTTCGTAATTTCAGAGTCATTAAGAATACTTTTAGTAATTCTGTTATTATCATCATATTCTGCAGCATATTTGATAAAAGGACTTTGCAAATGTATAAGGTTTCCTCTTTGGTCATGTATATATTCTACTCTAAAGCCATCCTGATCGGTATTGAGGGTTTTTCCTTCCTCATAAACAAATTCAAAATACCTTTCTTTGGAAAGTTCCTGTCTTAATACCCTGCCGTACTTATCATATATATTAGTAAAGAAAGGCTTATTTTCAGGGTCTGTAACCTTTGTCAAATATGCCTGCTCATCATATATAAAACTATACTTTCTGTTATCATAAGCCTTGGCACTTTTTGAATCCGGCTCCGTACCGATGATTAAAGTAGCAAGCTTATCTTCACTATATTCAAACTTAAGGCTTCTACCTATATTATCTTCCAAGTATACAAGATGTCCGGCAGTATCATAGCTTAGATTAAAGAAATATCCATGCTGTCCGAGTACTTTTATCGGCAAATCTTTTTCGTATTCAATGCTTTGAATTTCTATCCCCTTATCATATATAGCGATAAGCTTTCCGGCAGTATTAAACTTATATGTAAGTTGTTCTTCCGGTAAATAATACATATATCCGTCTTCTACCCTGACAAGTCTTTTTACGGTAGGATATTGAGGATAGAATACTCCGTCATCACCTTCGGCAAAGAAGCTTGATACTCCGCTTCCGTCGGTAACCGCCCATACTTTTAAGTTTACATGTACCACCTCGGTCATGAAATTATGTCTCCAGCTCTTACCAAGTCCCATGTCCTTACTGTTTAAGCTGTCATAGTAGACGGTAAAATCAAGTATATTGCCTGAATAGGTGGATATCGGAGTAAATTGCCACAGTAAATTACCTGAATACATACTTATAGGGTCGCCTCCGTAAGCCCTGCCGGGAAGCATACCCAGCCCCGGTAATATACTGTTTTCTAAAGCATTAGGCATATAAGGTCCTCTAAGTTCCTTGGGAATTACAGACAGAATATTATTTTCTACAACCCTGTTTTCTGCACGCTGCATTATCTCTGAAGCATATTGCATGGTAGTACCCATTCTTTGTACTCTTTGTGCATGTGCATTGCACTGGTTGGACATTTGGTTAATACTTGCCCTTAATTGTTCTCCTGCCCTTCCGAGGTTAAGATTTGAACCTATAGACCTGAGTTCTTGACTGCAATTAGCTACGCTGCTTTTTATCTCTCCGGCTACGCCCGAAAGACGGCTTACAGAGCCGAAATTCATAAATATATCGCTCATAGTTTTTCCTCATTTTTTATTTATAAATAAATGTTTTACCTGTGAAAATAATTAAAAGGGGGTCAAACCGACAGTTATTATTGTACTATTTCTCCATTAACAACTTTACTCTCTTCTTTTCCGTCTACATCATACAATGTACCGTTATAACCGTCATTATTTTTAAACTCTCCTCTAAATTTAAGATGATTATTTATATAATAATCACCATTTAAATAATTATATGCTGCATCTTTTACATCAAATGTTCCCTCAAATCTTTTTTCGGTCTTCATCTTCAGTTCCGTATCCATATTTTCAAAGGTATACTTATAGATTCCTTCAGGATTGCCGACAAAATCTCCTACCCCCCAATCACCCTCCAAAACATACTCTTCTGTTAACCTATAGTTATTACCCTCTTTGCTATACTCTTGGTTATAAAATATTCTTTTTTTCACTTTATCTTTTCCACCGACCAAGTTTCCTTTTTCCCAGCTTCCGACATAAATAAAATCCCTTGTGAATTTTCCAAAATCATTATTTCCTTCTCTTCTGTAATAAAAAGCTCCATATCCATCAGGTACTCCCGATTTCGTTGCACCTATATATATGCCTGTTCTTTCTATAAAATCATTTTCAACGAAAAAATTTGTGGTATATTCTATATACTCCCCCTTATACTTTTCTTTATCTATCACAGTTATACCGTCATCAGTATATATTTCCTTTGCTATAGCAACCTTGGAATTATTATTATTTCCAAATGCAAGGAATAATAAAACTGTTATAGCAACAATTGCCACTCCTATGCCAATTATAAGCGACTTTTTAGATTTTTTCTTTTTACTCTCATTATTTTCCTCATTTATAATTGGACTATTCTCAGGGCTTTGGCTTTCCTGTACTATAGGCTTTTCTTTTTCCTGAAACAGACTTCTTGTTTTGTTTCCCAAATCTTCATCCGCTTGCTCTATATTATCAGGTTCGTTAAACAATTGACTTTGTATTGTTTCTTTTGTATCTACAGTATCTTTCGTAGTACTTTCTTCCTTAACTACAGGTATGGCAGGCTCTGCTTGCATAGCCTGTTCTTGTTCAGCCGGCTTAATTTCAGGTTTAGCCGGATTTATATATTCTAATTCGGCTATGCTTTTTTCCGTTTCTTTGTCAGAACTTTCTGTACCTACAAGTTTTCTTGTCTTATTATTTATATCAAGTACAGCCTCAAGTTCTTCGCTGTCCGTTCTTTTATACTCTGTCAGAGCCTTTTTTGCCTCGGCAGCAGTTTGAAATCTGTCTTCCGGTCTATAGGCACACATTTTTTTTATAACTTCATATATCGCCTCTGAAGCTTGCATGGGTTTAGGCAGCGGCTCACCTGTATTTCTTTTTTGAAAGGCTTTTTCTATACTTGCACTGGTGAGTTTTTCCTGACTCATAAACGGAAGTCGGTTCCTATTAAGCAATTTATATAACACAATTCCAAGAGCATATATATCTATAGTACTGTTATAACGCTTTCCCATATATACTTCCGGTGCCATATAGTTTTCAGTACCCTTATAAGAGAGACTTCCGACACTTGCACTCATGTCTTTGGCAATGCCGAAATCTCCGAGTTTATAAACTCCCTTGTCATTTCTAAAGAGATTGGCAGGTTTTATATCCCTGTGAATAATATTGTTTTCCTCACAGGTTTCAAGGCATGAGAGTATGTCCTCTCCTATTGAGACCACGTCAGCTACAGTCATATCATTATTTTTTACATACTTTTCAAGACATTCCAAAAGTTCCATTCTGATAAGTATGTACCATCCGATTTTAGAGTCTAAGGATTCTTTTATCTCAAAATCATGAAGTTTCATCATAAGTTCGATTTCTTTTTTTAATTTATCAAGTTGCGGATAAAAATAATCTCTTAACTCTTCATCATCAAGCCCGAAAGAGGATTTTACCTTTTCAAGCTCCGCCTCATCACTCGGTATGCGTATTACCTTTATAGCAGATTCCTGCCTTATACCGAAACTTTCTTTTTCCGCCTTAAAAACCTGTCCGAATGAACCCTCACCGATTTTTTCGGTAACCGTCCACTCAGACCAAACTCTTTGTATTACTTCTAAATGTGTCATGTGCCTTCTCCGTCTTTTATTTATAGTACTTTTAGTTTTTTGTTATATATTAATTAAATTATTTAATCTGTAACTTTTATTGCTGTTCTCCGTTTACTATAGTCTTTATTACATAACCGTATGAATCATGAACTGTTCCGTTATATAATTGCCAATTTTTAAATTCCCCTTCATGTATAAAACCTGTCTCAGAAAAGTACAGTTTTCCATCTTTAGGTTCATTCGTATCTTTGTCAAATGTTCCTTCAAATTGAGCAAATATTTTCCACTCTTTTGTATTGTTATCTAATTCTTCAACTATATATGTGCCTGATATATTACCGGCAAAATCGGTATCTCCCCAATCTCCACTCACAATAAGCTTTGTACTCTTTGACCTATCTATAGTATATGCCACCACTCTTCTCTTTACTATTTCTCCTTTTTTTAAGTTCCCATTTTCCCACTCTCCAAAAAAAGTAACATAGTGAGTTGCCTTTCCTGAATTAGTTTCTACTTCTTTTGTATAATAAAGCAAACCATATCCATTAGGATTTCCTGATTCTATACCACCTATATATGTACCCATTACTTCTTGTAGCTGATTATCAACCCTCATACTTGTTCTATATGCCATACTATACTCGGCATACTTATCCATATCTATCTCAAATATACTGTCGTCATCGGCTATTTCTCGTGCTATAGCCTCTCCGCTTTCTTTTACGGTGTCTTTTTCTGCACTGCTTTCC
>CAJPUK010000097.1 GCA_905373785.1 uncultured Johnsonella sp.
AATAAGAAAGTCATTATAAAACCATAAAGTATAGGCAGTAATATTGAAATAATCTTATTAAAAGTAGCAGATATAAAATGAAATCTGTTAAATGTAAAGTATATCGTTATGGCTATAGCTATTACACTTAAGGCTGTAATTCCGCTATACAAATAAACTCTGATATCCGTCTTCTTCACTTTTTTGCTCCTTAATCAGTAGTACTTTTTATATTGATACCATTTATTTCTATGCTATCG
The DNA here is from genome assembly GCA_905373785.1 of uncultured Johnsonella sp. Classification (GTDB taxonomy): domain Bacteria; phylum Bacillota; class Clostridia; order Lachnospirales; family Lachnospiraceae; genus Johnsonella. The sequence continues at coordinate 240 of CAJPUK010000097.1, forward strand.
TTAAGTTCTATCACCAAACACTTTTTTCCTTCCACCGTCTTTGTAGAAATATACGGCAAATAGTCGGCATCGGCTTTTATATTGATTCCCACGGATTTGATGTCAACCTTTTTACTTCCGGCTATATTGTCCGCTAAAACCGTTATATCCGCCCCCTTGGAAGTCTCATATCTTTCTACAGCCTCTTTAGCCGCTCCGCTTTGCTCCATCAGTTTAATCATATCCTGCTTTGAAAGTACCAATGGAGTATCGCTCTCTTTGTTCTCTTCTATCATTTGATTAAGATTTTCATGCAGCCTGCTTATGGTACTGTAACTGCAATCATCATCCAAGGCTTTTACAAGCTCTTCTTGTATGATTTCTCTTTGTTCACCGGCAGGTATCGGAGCAGGTGTTGCGAATATAGCCTCAATCAGATCCTTTGATATATCATCAGCTTTTTTAGAGAAATACAAGGCTGCATGTATATCCGTCCTTCTGTCATTAAATGCCGGAAAAAGAAATCCCCTTATAGGATCGCTTACTATCCAATCTCTTACCCTATGCTCTATACTGTCGGTTTCTGCATTATAGCTTAGACAGGACTTATCAAGGTTTACGGGACATATACTGCAAAGTACGGCATTATAGGTTTCCTCAGAGGCATCATCAAGTCCCATCTTATCCTTTGTCTTAAAGGGTATATCATAAACTACATTGGCTAAAACTATGTAATAGTTTTCAGGGTATATAAAATTTTCTATAATTTTATTAAAAAACTTAAGATTAAGCTCTTCGTTTTCAATTTTACTTTCTCTAAGTTCCATTAACAGTTTATGAGAAAGACCGTTTAACTCCTCTTCAAGTCCTATATCTATATTAAGCAGCTGCTTTCCGACAGTTCCGCTTAGAGTTTTCTTAAACATATCTTCATACTTAAAGCTGTCTTCCTCAGGTATAAGACTGTATGACTTGGTGCTTAAAAGCTTAATGTTTTTCTCATGATCCACATAGCAGGTACTGAACTTTGATATTACGGAGGCATCTTTGTGAAATAATTTTTTTATTTCATTAATTTCGGACTTTATCATAACTTACTCCTAATCAAGTCTTTTTAACTGATATATTATAGCATTGATTATGGCAGCAGCTATATTGCTTCCGCCCTTTCTTCCCTTAGCTACTATATGAGGCACCTTGGTTTCCAGTATCAAATTCTTTGACTCAACTACATTTACAAAGCCTACAGGTACTCCTATTATTAAATCAGGCTTAAAGCCCTGTTCTATAAGCTCATACAGTCTTATAAGGGCTGTAGGTGCATTTCCTACAGCTATAACTATAGCCTTATCCGTAGTCTTGCTTAGCTCAAAAGCTCTTTCCATGCTTACGCAAGCCCTTGTAACTCCTCTTTCCTTGGCTTCTTTTATTATATCTTCATCGGAAATAAAACATCTTGCATCAGAGTTTAGTACCTGCAAGGAGGTTTTATTGATTCCGGCAAGTGCCATCTTGGTATCGGTAATTATAAATGCTCCCCTTTTAAAAGCCTCAAAGCCTCTGTTTAAAGCATCATTTCCAAAAACAAGATTTGTTTGATAATCAAAGTCTGCAGAAGTATGTATACATCTTTTTACAACTTTAAGCTCTTCGGCTGTAAAACTCTCCAAAGCCTTCTTATCCATCTCACTTTCTATCATTCTCATGCTTTCCGCTTCTATCTTCTCAGGAGCTATTATCATTATATCTTTTAACATTTTTAAAACCTTTCTATCTATATTATATAATTCTATTTTTAATAAGTAAATTCACACTAGGATAGTGTATCATTGACATCCGGCCTCATTACTGCTTTGTTGATATATCATAACACTATATAATAAAGAGAACTGAACTTTGATTTAATATTTCCGGTTTTAATTAAATATCAACGATACTATACACTAGTTTTAGTTTTTTAACGAAAATGAATGACCTACCCTAACTGTAACATTTTTTTGCAAGTAAATTTCGTCTATCAGTCTTTTAATTCAAGTATCTTATAAAGCTTTTCCATATCAAGGGAATTTCTTACCAAGTCCGCTAATTTATCATACTCTCTTTTCTTATAATCCTCGGTACTTAGAAAGTCTTCCTTAAGTTCCACTCCCTTTTTTTCTGCCACTTTATTAAGTAAATTCCGAGTAAACTCTTCATTATCAAAAATGCCGTGTAAATATGTTCCGAAACACTTTTTATTAATAAGTCCAAGCACTCTTTGGCTATCCGACTTCGTGTCTTCCTCAAGCAACAGCTGCTCATCATCTCCCAAGCTGTAAGTTTGCCCCATGTGTATTTCATAGCCTTCCACACTTGTGTTACTTAATCCCTTACAAAGCTCTACCTTGGTGTTTAGTTTATATACTCCGTTATTCAGACTTTTATCTGTACTAAACTTTGTATATGCATTCAAAAGTCCCATGCCTTCAACTCTGCCCTTGTACTCTACTCCTTCTTCGTCAACTATATACTTGCCGAGCATTTGAAAGCCTCCGCATATACCTATTAACATACTTCCTTTTTCAACTAATTTCATTATTCGGCTTTCAAGACCCGACTCCCTTAACTTAAATAAATCACTTATAGTACTTTTACTTCCGGGCAGTATAATAATATCCGGCTCTTTAAGTTCATCAGCTCTTTTGACATATCTTAGTGAAACCGAATCTATTCTCGATAAGGCATTAAAATCGGTAAAGTTGGATATATGCTCAAACCTTATTACCGCTATATCTATAGCTTTAATTGCTTTATTTTTATTCTCATCAAGCCTGGAAGAAAGGCTGTCCTCATCATCTATATCGATATATTTCATAGGTATGGTACCCAGTACCCCTATACCGAGTTTTTCTTCTATCATACCTATTCCGGGCTTTAATATTTCTATATCTCCACGAAATTTATTTATTATAAGACCTTTTACCCTTTTTTGATCTTCAGGCTCTAAAAGCTTTACGGTACCGTATAAAGAGGCAAATACCCCTCCTCTGTCTATATCACCTACAAGCAGCACGGGTGCATTAAGCATCTTTGCCAAGCCCATATTGACTATGTCATCTTCCATAAGGTTGATCTCTGCCGGAGAACCCGCCCCCTCAACCACAATTATGTCATACTCCTTAGAAAGCTCCTCATAAGAGTGCATTATGTATTCCACATAGCTCTTTTTTTTCGCAAAGTACTCTCTTGCCTTCATATTGCCATAGACTTTGCCTAAAATAATGACCTGAGAGCCCATATCGGAGTTGGGTTTTAGGAGTATGGGATTCATATACACACTCGGCTCTATATCGCAGGCTTCGGCTTGCATAGCCTGTGCCCTTCCCATTTCCTTACCGTCTTTGGTAATATATGAATTGTTAGCCATATTTTGAGACTTAAAAGGAGCCACCTTATATCCGTCTTGCTTAAATACTCTGCAAAGACCTGCCGTTACAAAACTTTTTCCGGAATTGGACATAGTCCCCTGTACCATAATTACCTTTGCCACTATTTAATCTCCTTTACGAGTTCTTTTAAGCTTTTTATAAAATATTCATTTTCTTCGTGAGTCCTTACGGCTATTCTGTAATGATTTTCGAAAAGCCCCTTGATAGTCTCACATTTTCTTATTATTATATTTTTAGTAAGCAGTTTTGAGTATAGATCCTTTATATTATCGCAATAAAAAAGGAGGTAATTTGCATAAGACTTATATACCTTAAAGCCTAAGCCTTGAAGCTCCCAGCTAAGATAAGCTCTTTCTTTTGATACATAGTCGGGAAGCGACTCATAATCTTTTTCATGCTCCAAGGCTGCCTCCCCTGCAAGAAGAGCCAAAGTATTGGCAACCCAGGTAGGCGCTACCAAAGCCAGTTCCTTAAGCAGCTCCTTATCTTCTGTATACAGTATGCCAAGCCTAAGTCCCGGAATTGCATAGACTTTGGTAAAAGAATTTATTAAAATTATATTCTCAAATTGTTTCGCATAGCTGTATACATCGATTTTTTTATTCTGCTCAACAAAGTCCATAAAACTTATGTCAATTACCAACTTAACTTTTAATTCAAAGGTCTTTTTTATAATCTCTAAAAGCACATTTTCATCTATAAGGGAGCCTATAGGGTTATTCGGCAAACAAAGATACATAAGGTCAAGCTCTTTATGAATACAGTCAAGTATGTCTTTGTCTATACCCTTATCAAGATCTATATTATAATTCTCAATAATATTTTCCTTATTATAACTTAAGGACTCCTCATAAGCCATAAAGGTAGGAATCGGTATAAGCGCCCTTAGCCCCCTTCTATATGTATGTATAAGCCTATACATAAGCTCTTCGGCTCCATTGCCTACTACTATGTTATCCTTTGCTATATGATACTTTTTGGCAACAAGTTCTTTGAGTTTATGTGCGTATCTGTCGGGGTAATGTATAAGCTTTTCCACATTTTCCGTAATGCTGTCCTTTATAGCCTTACTTAGACCTAAAGGATTAATGTTTGCTGAAAAATCATATACTTCTTTGTAATCCTTATTCAGCTCTTTAGAAACATTATATATATCTCCGCCATGCATCTTATACGCTTGCCTTTCTATACTCATGCGAAAAATGCTTATCATAGAGTCTGGATACTTCAAACTCATCTCCTAAGGCATTGCCCACTATTACGAGGGCTGTCTTTCCTATGCCTGCTTTTTTAACCTCCTCGGCTATATTTTCCAAGGTCGATACTATGCGTTTTTCATCTTCCCAGCTCGCCTTATATACAACTGCAACCTTGGTGTTCTTAGGATATGAGGTACATAATTTTTCAACAAGCTCTTCTATCATGGATATGCTTAAAAATATAACCATGCTTGCCTGGTGTACTGCAAGTTCTTCTATACTCTCTCCCTTCGGCATGGGAGTCCTTCCCTCCATACGGGTAAGTATTACTGTCTGTGATACTCCCGGAAGGGTGTATTCCAAATTAAGGGTTGCCGCAGCCGCAAGGAAGGAACTTACTCCGGGTACAACCTTGTATTTTATACCCAGCTTGTCAAGTTCTCTCATTTGTTCCCTGTGAGCACCGTATATTGACGGATCTCCGGTATGCACCCTTGCGACCTTAAGCCCCTTTTCATGTGCATCCTTCATAACTTCTATAACCTCGTCCAAATTCATGGAAGCACTGTTATATATTACCGCACTCTCCTTAGCCGAGTTTAGGACTTCTTTATTAACTAAAGAGCCTGCATATATAATTACATCACTTTCATCTATAATTTTTTTAGCCTTTATAGTAAGCAGTTCCGGATCACCGGAACCGGCACCTATAAACCAAACCATAATATTCTCCTTATCTACATAAGAGCATCTATAGCCTCTCTTATATTATTAACGGCTATAAGTTTCATATTTCCTTTATAATTTAATTTATCGCATACAGCCTTTGGCAGTATACAGGTTTCAAAGCCTAATTTATAGGCTTCTCTTATTCTAAGTTCCGACATAGACACAGCTCTTACTTCTCCGGAAAGTCCCACTTCCCCGAATATAACAGCCTTGTCGTCTATGGCTTTATTTTTGAGACTTGATACCAGGGCTAAAACTATAGCCAAATCAAGGGCCGGTTCATTCATTCTCATGCCTCCGGCTATATTAATATAGGCATCATACTTACTCATTTGCATAAGGCAACGTTTTTCTATAACTGCCATAAGAAGGCTGACTCTGTTAAAGTCCGTTCCCACCGCTGTCCTTTTTGGCATCCCGAAGTTCGTGGGAGTAACTAATGCCTGTACCTCAACCAAAAGCGGTCTGCTGCCCTCCAAAAGACAGGAAACCACCGAGCCCGAGGCGCTTATCGGTCTGCCTGAGAGCATATATTCGGAAGGATTACTTACCTCCACCAAGCCCTTACTGCGCATTTCAAAAACACCTATCTCGTTGGTAGAGCCGAATCTATTCTTAACGGCTCTTATTATCCTGTATGACACGCTTCTTTCACCCTCAAAGTAAAGCACCGTGTCTACCATATGTTCCAAGGTTCTCGGACCTGCCACCTGACCATCTTTTGTCACATGACCCACTATAAATATTGCGGTGGAACTTTGCTTTGCCAACTGCATAAGTCTTAGGGTACTTTCCCTTACTTGTGTAACACTTCCCTGTGCAGAGGGAAGTTCATCTATATACATCGTTTGTATGGAGTCGATTATAACTACCTGCGGCTTGTACTTACCTATAATTGCCACTATGGTATTGACATCGGTCTCACATAAGAATCTGAGATCTCCTTCAATACTGCCTATTCTTAAAGCCCTTAGTTTTATCTGCTTTAGGCTCTCTTCTCCCGATACATAAAGTACACTTTTACCGGACATTGCAAGGTTTCTGCATACCTGTAAAAGTATGGTGGATTTGCCTATACCCGGGTCACCTCCTACAAGTACCAGTGAGCCTGCCACTATGCCGCTTCCCAAAACTCTGTCAAGCTCTTCAAAACCGGTACGGTATCTGTCCTCTTCATACAACTCTATCTCGTCAATATGCACAGCCTCTTTATCAGTACTAAGAGTACCGGAGCCTACCGCTCCGGTACTCTTAAGTTTGGCAACCGTCTCCTCGGACATAGTGTTCCATTCCTTACAGCTTGGACATTGACCCATCCACTTTGAAGACTCATAGCCGCACTCGCTGCAAAAATACACTGTCTTAAGTTTCGCCATATATTATCTTTCTACTTTTTTTATATTAACTTCAAGACTCTTACCCTTATCAAGTTCCAAACCTATAGCCAACTTACCGCTTAGATTGGTTTTCATGCTGCTAAGCAATACATTATCCACGTAGACTTCATATTCTGTCTCTTCTTCCAAGCCTATAGTTATTTGAGCATCTTCAGGTCCTTCTACTATAAAACTTACGCCCTCTGCCTTCATGCTGAAATCATGTACGGCAGTTCCAGGTACAGACTCATATACAAAAAGTCCGTTTTTCTCAAGCTTAGTTATCTGTTCAAAGGTCTTGACCTTATATAAGTCACCCTCATATTCATAATCACTAAGCTTCTTTTTTTCAGGCAATTCATAGTTTCCAAAACAAAGTTTCCCGTTTGATTCCTTGCCTATTAAGCTGTCTACTACAGACATAGTATATCCTCCTTCTAAACATAACAAATCCGCTTTAGTAAATAAAAATGGAGCTGCTATCTGTCTACTTTAATAACAACTCCATTATAACCTTTAAATTTTTTTGACACAAGATACTTTATAGGCAAGTTTCCTTATTTTCTGATTAAGAGTTACAGTTCAGGTAGCTAATTCATCTTCGTCACAACAACTTAAAAATGTTTAATAACTCAAACTTTCCATGCCCCCAATTGGAGCAGTAGATTGAAACTTCGACATTTTGTTAGCTTAAGTATGGATTTTTAATATACTGACCCAATTTTGAGTGTTGGAAGTTTTAGTTAATAAGTAAAAACTGTTTATTGCACTATGGTTTCCTCTTTAATTTCCTTTTCTATATTAAGAACTATGTGTCTATTTTCATCAGATCCTTCTGTAACTACCTCTACTACAGAGTCTTCCTTTATCTTTCCGTCCAGTATATCCTCTGCCAACTTATCTTCCAGAAGATTTTGCAAAGTCCTCTTTAGCGGTCTTGCTCCGTACGCCTTGTCATAAGCCTTATCTACTATATACTCCTTAGCATCTTCACTTATTTTGAACTTGATGTTAAGCTGCTGCGCTCCTCTTTCTTCTATGGACTTAAGCATAATATCAAGGATCTTCTTCATATCTTCCTTATCAAGCTGATGGAATACTATAGTTTCATCTATACGATTTAAGAATTCAGGCTTAAAGATACGCTTAATCTCTTCCATTACACCCTGCTTCATATTTTGATAGCTTTGCTTGCTGTCTTCCGCTGAGGCAAAGCCTAAGTGTTTAGGAGCTACTATATGCTGTGCTCCGGCATTGCTGGTCATAATAATAATAGTATTCTTAAAGTCTATCTTTCTTCCCTGTGAGTCAGTGATATGACCGTCATCCAGAACTTGCAAAAGTATATTAAACACATCAGGATGTGCCTTTTCGATCTCATCAAGCAATATTACGGAATAAGGATTTCTTCTGACCTTTTCAGATAACTGTCCGCCCTCATCATAGCCTACATAGCCCGGAGGTGAGCCTACCATTTTTGAGACGGAGTGCTTCTCCATGTATTCGCTCATATCAACCCTTATAAGAGAAGACTCCGTTCCGAACATAGCCTCTGCCAAGGTTTTACTAAGCTCAGTCTTACCTACTCCGGTAGGTCCAAGGAAAAGGAATGAACCTATAGGTCTTTTCGGATCTTTAAGTCCTACTCTTCCCCTTCTTATTGCCTTTGATACTGCAACTATAGCCTCGTCCTGACCTATAACTTTGGTATGTAATATATTTTCAAGATTTTTAAGCCTTTCAGCCTCTTCCTGCGCTAATTTTTTAACAGGTATCTTAGTCCAAACCGACACGACATCCGCTACATCAGAGTCATCTATAACTATGGTCTTGTTCGTTTTTTCTTCCTGCCACTTGGCTCTTAAATCTTCTAT
>CAJPUK010000098.1 GCA_905373785.1 uncultured Johnsonella sp.
TTAGAAAAGGTTTAATTTTTATATATTTATAATACCTGCATCCATAAGCTTTTGTAAAGAATAAAGTACACCTATTTTACCGTGCTGGAAGGTCAGTCCGCCTTGGAAAAACACCGTATAGGGCTCTCTCATAGGTGCATCCGCACTTAATTCTATGGATGCACCCGAGATAAATGCACCGGCAGCCATGATAACTTTAGACTCATAGCCTGCCATGTCCGAAGGTTCGGGTGTAACAAAGGAATCTATAGGTGCAGCCTTTTGTATACCCTCACAAAATGCACAAAGTGCCTTAGGCTCAAGCAAGTTTATAGATTGTATTATATCATATCTTTCCTCATTTGATTTGGGAAAGGTTGCATATCCCAGATCCTCATATATACAGCTTGCAAAAATAGCTGATTTAAGTGCGGAAGCCACTACTGTAGGCGCCAGGAACAAGCCCTGATAAAAGCTTCTGTTTACTCCCAGGTTGGCTCCAAGCTCCCTTCCGAGTCCGGGTGCGGTAAGTCTGCAGGCGGCATTTTCCACACACTCATATGTACCTGCTATATACCCTCCAATAGGAGCCAAGCCGCCTCCCGGGTTTTTTATAAGTGAACCTACCGCCATATCCGCTCCTACCTGTGTAGGCTCAATCTCCTCAACAAACTCACCGTAGCAATTATCTACCATACAGATAAGTTTCGGATTTATCGACTTTACAAAATTTATAGCCTTAGCTATTTTTTCAACCGATAAGGTAGGTCTTGTACTGTATCCTCTTGACCTTTGTATAGCTACGATTTTTGTTTTGCTGTTTATAGCGGTTGCAATAGCATCAAAGTCAAAATCTCCGTCTTCAAGCAGCTCGACTTGATTATAAGTTACACCGTACTCGAAAAGACAGCCTCTTTCCTTTCTTATGCCTATAACTCCCTCCAGGGTGTCATAGGGACCGCCTGATATGTATAAAAGCTCGTCTCCCGGTCTTAGATTTCCGGAAAGAGCCGTACTTAAGGCATGTGTTCCGCTTACCAACTGTGCTCTTACAAGTGCAGCCTCTGTACCGAATATTTGTGCATACACCTCTTCCAGAGTATCTCTTCCGAGGTCATCACTTCCGTAACCGGTAGTAGGTACAAAATGTGCTTCACTTACTCTGTTGGCTCTGAAGGCGTTAAGTATCTTTAATTGATTATACTCTGCTGTTTGATCAAGCTTTTTAAATCTTTCCTCCAAAGTCTTTTCTGTTTTTTCCCCAAGTTCAAAAACTTTTTTTGATATACCCAGACTCTCATATAACCTTTGTAATTTATTTTGCATATTCCCCACCTTTTATCATATAGTTTACTAAATCTTCCTCATTTGCAAAATCATCTATATCAAGCCATATAGCTTCTTTTTCACGCTTAAACCAGGTAATCTGCCTTTTGGCAAAGTGTCTGGTCTCTTTTTTTATAAGTTCGCCCGCATCCTCAAGACTTATACCACCTTCAAGATATTCCAATATTTCCTTATAGCCTATCCCCTTCATGGAGACCATATCTTTTGTACATCCGAGCTCATGCAGTTTCTTTACCTCGGCAAGCAGTCCTTGCTTAAGCATAATATCCACCCTCTGCTCTATCCTATTATATAACTTTTTTCTTTCTAAATTCAGTACAAAATATTTATAATTATAAGGAGATTTTTTAGCTCTTTCATTTATATTATGCTCGGATATTTTTTTATCGGTGCTTAAAGCATACTCTATAGCACGAACTATTCGCTTTTTGTTGTTCGGATGTATACTTTCGGCAGCTTTTTCATCCAGGTCTTTAAGCTTATTATACATATATACTGCACCTTTTTCATCATATTCCAAACTTAAGCTGTCTCTAAGCTCCTTATCACAATCTCCTGTAGTAAAGTCCGTATCATAAAGTACCGACTGTATATAAAAACCGGTACCTCCTACAAGCACGGCTTCTTTTCCCCTGCTGTGTATATCCTCTATAGCCTTTTTAGCCAATTCTTTAAATATTGCAATATTGAATTCGTCAAAAGGACTTAATATATCTATCAGATGATGCCTTATCCCCTCCATCTCATCTTCTCTAAGTTTGGCGGTACCTATATCCATACCCCTATATACCTGCATAGAATCGGCACTTATTATTTCGGCATTCATTTTTTTTGCAAAAAGTAAAGACGCCTTTGTCTTTCCTACAGCGGTAGGTCCGGCTATAATATATAGTCTAGGTTTTTGTTCGTTTATCATACTATCCTTTTAAACTTTTTTTCTATCTCCGTCTTAGTCATCTTTATAACAGTAGGTCTGCCGTGAGGACAGTTATAAGGATTTTCAAGTTCTAAAAGCTCATCTATAAGTATCTTTGCTTCTTCGAATGAGATTTTCTGATTGCCCTTTATGGCTGCCTTACAGGACATTGAAGCAATTTTTTCTAAAATACTCTCCGTATTTTTAACGGAATCAACCTCTAAAAGCTCCGATATAAGTTCCCCAAGCCACACTTCTTTATTGACAGAAGGAAGTATGTTGGGTATGGCGCTTATACTGTATTCTCTTCCTCCAAAATGCTCTATCTCAAAGCCTAATTTTTTTAAACTCGGCAAATGTTTTTCAACCGCATCGGCTTCTGTGGAACTTAAACTTATCACCGTTGCAGGCGATATAAGCTGTGAGGAAAGCTCTTCTTTTTCAAATTGCTTTAAGAATCTTTCGTAAAGCACCTTTTCGTGAGCAGCATGCTGATCTATTATATACATACTTTTGTCAAATTCCACTATCCAATAAGTATCAAATATCTGTCCTACTATCTTCCTTTTTTTGCTTGCCTTCTTATCTAAGAATTCAAGTTGTTTTACAGCAGGCTCTTGTAATTTATCTTCATTAACCTTATTTTCATAAATTACTTCCCTGTTATTTTGCTTATACTCCCGCTCTAAATCCGCCTTATCAAATGTCGAAATTATTGTATCAACCTTAAGTTCAGGCAAGACTTTATCCGGTTTTAAACTTAGGTCTATACTTGGCAGGTCTTTTAAAAACTCCTCTTTTTTATCACTTAAATTCGCTGTAGTAATATTTTTATCAGATTCGGTTAAAAGTGTTAATTTGTTTTTCTCAAAAGGCTCGGGCAGTCTCTCAAAGTTTCTTTTGATTGCGGCTTTCTTTTCCTCGTCTATACCCGCCTGCCTTATCATATCGGCATTTTTCAGACTTACTTCTATAGCTTTTTTAACTTTTTCATATATATAAGCCTCATCTGAAAATCTGATTTCCATTTTAGAAGGATGCACATTGACATCAACACTTTGAGTATCGATTTCTATCATCAGCACCGCAAAGGGATATTTATGCTGCATCATCCTGTCAGCATAAGCATCTTCTATTGCCTTTATTATATGCTTATCCCTGACATACCTTCCGTTAACAAAATAAATAAGCTGACTTTTATTCGCTCTTGAGATCTCGGGCTTTGCTATAAAGCCCTTTATACTTATATCATCTTCACTATAATCAACTTCAATCAAAGCCTTATGTACTTCTCTTCCGTATATTTGATATATTACCTCTTTTAAATCACCGTTACCGGAAGATTGTAGCTTGGTTTGATTGTTTACAATATACCTTATGGACACATCAAGATTGGAAAGCATGAATTTTTCCACCAGCTCGCTGATACAAGCCGTTTCGGTAGAAGTGCTTTTTAAGAACTTTCTTCTTACCGGAGTATTAAAAAATATATCCCTTATAAGCAGTGTTGTGCCTACAGGCGCTCCCACATCTTCAAAACTGACTTCCGCACCGCCCTCTATTACATATCTTACACCTGTAAGTTGTGTCGAAGGTTTTGATATTATTTCACACTTTGCTATAGATGAGATGCTTGAAAGAGCCTCCCCTCTAAACCCTAGGGTATGTATGTTAAATAAATCATTAGCCCTTCTTATCTTACTTGTGGCATGCCTTAAAAAAGCCGTTTTTATCTCGTCTTTACTTATGCCGCCTCCGTTGTCGGTAACTCTTATCAGACTTGTACCTCCGTCTTTTATCTCTATGCTTATGGCTAAAGCTCCTGAATCAATAGCATTTTCCACGAGTTCTTTAACTATTGAAGCAGGTCTTTCAACTACTTCACCGGCAGCTATTTTATCTATAGTATTTTTATCAAGTACAGATATCATAATATTGTCCTTATATCCTGTTCTTTATCTTGTTTTGCAACTTATAAAGCACATTTAAAGCATCTATGGGAGTAAGCAGACCTAAGTCTATCTCCTTTATCTCCGAAATGATATCATCGTCTTTAGTAGTGGCAAAAAAAGATAACTGCGTAGCCTCAACATCATTTTGTCTTGGTATAGGTTTGTGCTTTTTATCACTTGCCAATATATTTTTGGTATGCTTTGCAAGATCAAGGTTTGACAGCTCCTCTACAAGCTCCTTTGCCCTCTCTATTACAGGTTCGGGAACACCGGCAAGTTTAGCCACCTGTATACCGTAACTTTTATCCGCTCCGCCCTTTACTATCTTTCTTAAAAAAATTATATCGTCTCCGTTTTCCTTAACGGACACACAGTAATTATTAACACCGGCAAGTACCCCTTCAAGCTCGGTAAGTTCATGGTAATGAGTTGCAAATAAGGTCTTTGCACCCAAAATTTTATTATTACTTATATGCTCTACCACAGCCCAGGCTATGGAAAGTCCGTCAAAGGTGGAGGTACCTCTTCCTATCTCATCCAAAATAATAAGGCTTTGCTTGGTGGCATTTCTCAATATATTGGATACTTCGGTCATCTCCACCATAAAGGTAGACTGACCGCTTGCAAGGTCATCAGAAGCCCCCACTCTTGTAAAAATTCTGTCGCAAATAGCTATATCGGCACTTTCCGCAGGTACAAAGGATCCTATCTGTGCCATAAGCACTATAAGTGCCGTCTGCCTCATATAGGTCGACTTACCTGCCATATTGGGGCCGGTGATAATGCTCATCCTGTGCTTTTGATTATCGAGGTAGGTATCATTGGCAATAAAACTGCCCTCTCCCACGATTTTTTCTATTACCGGATGTCTTCCGTTTTTTATATCTATAACTCCCTTGTCATTTATCATGGGTTTCGTAAAATTATACTTATAGGCAACATTTGCCAAAGACTGCATACCGTCAAGAACTGCAACCGCCTTGGCAGTTTTTTGAATTCTTTGCATTTGATTTGCAACTGCTTCTCTTACACTTACAAATATATCATATTCAAGTGAATTAAGTTTGTCCTCAGCTCCGAGTATAAGTTCCTCTATCTCCTTAAGCCTTTCAGTGGTATATCTTTCGGCATTACTTAGAGTTTGCTTTCTTATATAATGCTCAGGAACGAGATTTTTATAGGAATTGGTAACTTCTATACAGTAGCCGAATACCTTATTATATTTTATTTTTAATAACTTAATACCTGTGCTTGCCCTCTCGCTTTCCTCAAGTTCCAAAAGCCATTTTTTGCCTTCCGTACTTGCAAGCCTTAACTTATCTATTTCCTCATTGTATCCGCTCTTTATTATGTTGCCTTCTTTTAATGAAAGCGGAGCATCTTCATTTATAGAAGCCTTTATTATATCATATATATCTGTTAATGAATCTAAATTTTGATTCAGCTCTTTTAATAAATTACTGTTAAAAGAATTAAGTATAGTCTTTATAGGCTCTATCATGTTAACGGAATTTGCCAGGGCTATAAGATCTTTTGTATTGGCACTGCCGCTTCCCACCTTGGTCATAAGCCTTTCCAGATCATAGATGGCATCCAGATATTCCCTAAGTTCTTCTCTGTCTACATAATGCTCCAAAAGCTCCTCTACAGCTTCCTGTCTTGAAATAATCGCCTCTATATTAAGCAAGGGCTGCTCAATATATGTTCTTAAAAGCCTTGCCCCCATAGCAGTCTTGGTAGTATCTAAAAGCCACAAAAGGCTGCCCTTTTTTCTTTTTTCACGCATCGTTTCAACCAACTCAAGATTTCTCTTTGAATTGGTATCTATAAGCATATATTCTCCCGGACTGTATACCTTTATAGTATTGATCTGCGAACAGCTTGATTTTTGTGTATCATAAAGATACTTAAGTATCGCACCGGCAGCCAGGGTTCCGTCAGCAAAGCTCTCTAAACCAAGACTTTGAAGACTTCCTGCCGGAAAGTGTGTTTCTATTATATCTTTGCATTTACCGGGTGAAAAATAAGTATCGTCAACTCGTGAAATATCAATACCGTAATTATATTTTATAAGCTCAAAATCAATACCGCTTATATCTATTGCCTGATTGGATATAATCTCGGAAGGATAGTACTTGCTTAACTCATCATAAAGAGTACGCAAATTTTCAGCCTCTGTTACATAAAAGTCACCGGTGCTTATATCAACGGCACAGATACCGAACCTACCCGAATTATAGACCAAGGCTAAAAGGAAGTGGTTTTTGTCCTCTGTTAAGTTGGCATCACTTGTAAGTGTTCCGGGAGTAACTATTTTTACAACCTCTCTTCTTACCAGTCCCTTGCTAAGTTTAGGATCTTCCATCTGCTCGGCTATGGCAACCTTATAGCCTTTTTCAACCAACCTTTGCAGGTAAGAATCTACGGAATGGTAAGGTACTCCACACATGGGTGCTCTTTCTTCCAGACCGCATTCCTTGCCGGTCAATGTGATTTCAAGCTCTTTTGACACCAATACGGCATCATCAAAGAACATTTCATAAAAATCACCCAATCTGAAAAACAAAAGGCAGTCCGAATATTCTTCTTTTGTTGCCATATACTGTGCCATCATTGGAGATAATGCAGCCATTCTTTATATTGCATGTCCCATATAATAAAATCCCTTTGACTCATCTAAAGAGACTTTGATTATACTTCCTATCATGCTCTCCTCTCCTTTTAGATGAACTATCATATTATTACTCAGTCTTCCTGTTACATATCCTTCAAGTTGTTCATCCTTTGTTTCTATTAATGCCTCATATACCTTGCCCACATGCTTTGCCGTATTGGCAGCGGCTATATGCTGTACTCTTTTAAGCAAGGTATCAAATCTTTGCTTCAGCTCGCTTTCACTTATATTTAGCTCCATTTTAGCGGCAGGTGTACCTGAACGCTTGGAATATATAAAGGTAAAGGCGGCATCATACTGTACTTTTTCTACAACATCCAGTGTGTCTGAAAAGTCTTCCTCGGTTTCCCCCGGAAAACCTACTATAATATCCGTAGTAAGGCTTACATCCGGAATTTCTCTTTTTATTTTAAAAGCCAAATCAAGATACTGTTCCTTTGTATACACCCTGTTCATCTTTTTTAAGATTTTGCTGTTTCCTGACTGTAACGGAAGGTGTATATGTCTGCAGATCTTTGGATTTTCCTTAATAAGCTGTATCAAATCATCCGAAAAGTCCTTAGGGTGAGGAGTCATAAATCTGACTCTTTTAAGCCCTTCAATCTTTACTATCTGTGCTAAAAGCTCGGTAAATGTAGTTTTCTTTTCCAGCCCTCTTCCGTAAGAATTGACATTTTGACCGAGCAACATGACTTCCACCACTCCGTCGGCTACCAGGCTTTTTATTTCAGCCACTATATCTTCCGGAAGCCTTGATCTTTCTCTACCCCTTACATAAGGAACTATACAAAAGGTACAGAAATTATTGCAGCCGAAGGTTATATTTACTCCCGACTTAAAAGGATACACCCTCTTACTTGGCAGATTTTCAACTATCATCTTGCTCGAGTCTATAACATCCACTACCTGTTTTTTGTTTTCTATTCTATTATACAAAATTTCTGCAAGTTTATATATATTATGAGTTCCGAAAACTATATCCACATAGCTGTAACTTTTTTTGATTTTCTCGACTTCCTCGGCTTCCTGCATCATGCAGCCGCAGAGTCCTATGAGCATATCCTTATTGTTTTTCTTGCTTCTTTTTAGCTGCCCGAGTCTGCCGTAGAGTCTTTCATTGGCATTTTCCCTTACGGTACAGGTATTAAAAAGCACAAGATCCGCCTCTTCCTCAGTTTCGCTTTCAATATAACCTATATCGGTCAAAATTCCCGCAAGTTTCTCGGAGTCTCTGGCATTCATCTGACAGCCGAAGGTAACAACCTTATAGCTTGGCTGTCTTCCTTTTTCCATAGTTTTAAGTTGTATTATATCGTTTAGACAGGAAATAAAGTATCCCTGTCTTTTAGGTTCTTCTATCGGTATTATTGTTTCTTCCATCTTTTAAATACTTTCTATATTAATTAGTTATAAGCTTATGCATAGGTACATCATATATATCGGTAATAAGTTCATCAGACAGCTGTTCTTTAAATGTAATACCTAAAAGTATGCTATCAAACCTTCTTTTTTCAAAATACTTATCATAATAGCCTCTGCCATATCCCATTCTATAGCAGGATTTTGAAAATGCCACTCCGGGTACGAGTACCAAAGTATTTTTAACATCACAAAGTTTGCAGCCCTTTTTAGGTTCAGTTACTCCAAAATGCC
>CAJPUK010000099.1 GCA_905373785.1 uncultured Johnsonella sp.
GTGTTTCTGTTAATTATTGCTGTTTAATTGTTTATGTTGCCAACTCCCCGACAAACCATTATATTTAGTATTTTTAAAAATTCATTGGCATATATGCCACATTTATAGTAAAATACCTAAAAAAAGGAAATGATTAACAGATTATGCAGGAACAAGACAGGATAAGGAATTTTTGTATCATAGCACATATTGATCATGGGAAGTCTACACTTGCCGATCGTATTATAGAAAAGACCGGACTGCTTACCAGCAGGGAAATGCAGTCCCAGGTTCTTGATAACATGGATCTTGAAAGAGAAAGAGGTATCACGATTAAGAGTCAGGCAGTAAGGACTGTATATAAGGCAAAAGACGGCAAAGAGTATATCTTTAACCTTATAGATACTCCGGGACATGTGGACTTTAATTATGAGGTATCAAGATCTCTTGCAGCCTGTGACGGTGCTATATTGGTAGTGGATGCGGCACAGGGCATAGAAGCTCAGACTATGGCCAATGTATATTTGGCACTTGATAATAACCTGGAAGTCGTGCCGGTTATCAATAAGGTTGATTTACCGAGTGCGGACCCGGATAAGGTTGCGGAGCAGATAGAGGATGTGATAGGAATAGAGGCACATGATGCCCCAAAGATATCTGCAAAGATGGGAACCAATATAGAGGATGTACTTGAAAGTATAGTGCATAAGATACCGGCTCCAAAGGGCTATGAAAAAGCACCTTTACAAGCTTTGGTGTTTGACTCAATATATGACTCTTATAAGGGGGTCATTATCTTTGTAAGAGTAAAAGAAGGAAGAGTTCAAAAAGGCGATAAAATACTGCTTATGGCAACCAAGGCGGTTGAAGAGGTTGTGGAAGTGGGATACTTCGGTGCAGGCAGGTTTATTCCCTGCGACTACTTGAGTGCCGGTATGGTAGGCTATATTACCGCAAGCATAAAAAATGTTAAGGATACAAGAGTCGGCGATACTGTGACTCTTGCTGCAAATCCTTGTAAAGAGGCACTTCCGGGATATAAAAAGGTTACTCCTATGGTGTATTGCGGTCTGTATCCGGCAGACGGTGCAAAGTATAATGACTTAAGGGAGGCCTTGGAAAAACTGCAACTTAATGATGCTTCACTTTTTTATGAGCCGGAGACCTCGCTTGCACTGGGTTTCGGGTTCAGATGCGGATTTTTAGGGCTTTTACACTTGGAGGTTATACAGGAAAGACTGGAAAGAGAGTACAATCTGGACTTGGTAACTACGGCACCTGGCGTTGTATACAGGGTGTATAAAACCGACGGTACCATGATAGAGCTTACCAACCCTTCAAACCTTCCGGACCCCAGTGAAATAGAGCATATGGAAGAGCCTATAGTATCGGCTGAGATTATGCTTAGCAAGGAGTATGTGGGAGCTATTATGACACTGTGTCAGGAAAGGAGAGGAGTGTACATAGGAATGCACTATGTAGATGACAGCAGAGCCACACTCAAATACGATTTGCCGCTTAATGAGATAATATATGATTTCTTTGATGCATTAAAGAGCAGATCAAGAGGCTATGCCTCTTTGGATTATGATATAAAGGGCTATAAAACTTCCGTGCTTAAGAAACTTGACATATTGATCAATAAAGAGGAAGTGGACGCATTGTCATTTATAGTGCATGCGGATTCTGCTTATGAAAGAGGCAGAAAGATGTGTGAAAAGTTAAAGGAGGAGATACCCAGACATCTATTTGAGATACCCATACAGGCAGCGGTAGGCGGTAAGGTAATAGCCAGAGAAACTGTAAAAGCCATGAGGAAGGACGTACTTGCCAAGTGCTACGGCGGTGACATAAGCCGAAAGAGAAAGCTTTTGGAAAAGCAAAAAGAGGGCAAGAAGCGTATGAGACAGATAGGCAATGTGGAAATACCGCAAAAGGCATTTATGAGTGTGCTTAAATTGGATGAAGAGTAGTAGCTATAAGTAATAAGATGAGAAAAAAACTGGAATTATATGTACATATACCTTTTTGTGAGAAGAAATGTCTGTATTGCGATTTTCTTTCTTTCAGTGCGGAAGATGATTTGCATAAGGCATATGTAGATAAGTTAATAGAAGAAATAAGAGTTCAGGCAAAGAATTATTCGGATTATCAAATAAGCAGTATATTTATAGGCGGAGGAACACCTTCAGTTATAAAGGCGGTATATATATCAAATATTATGAGTGCAATATATGAGGCATTTATAGTAGAGTCCTTAGCAGAGGTAACCATAGAATGTAATCCCGGAACAGTGGATATAGATAAGCTTTTAGTGTATAAGCAGTCAGGTATCAACCGTATAAGTGTAGGTTTACAATCAAGCGTCGATAAAGAATTACAGCACCTTGGAAGAGTGCATACCTATGCCGATTTTCTTTACAGTTATGAGAAGATAAGGGAGTCGGGTTATAAAAATGTCAATATAGACTTGATGTCCGCACTTCCCTGGCAGACCTTGGACAGTTGGAAGTCTACACTAAAGAAGGTGGTGATGTTAAAGCCGGAGCATATATCGGCTTATTCACTGATAATAGAAGAGGGGACGGAATTTAGTAAGATTTACGGAAGTCCTGAGGGAAGGAAGTTCTTACCTACGGAAGAAGTTGAAAGAGACATGTATCACAGTACCATAGATATATTAAAAAACTATGGTTATGAAAGATATGAGATAAGTAACTATGCAAAACCGGGATATGAAAGCAAGCATAATATAGGTTATTGGACAGGCGAGGAATATCTGGGCTTTGGAATAGGTGCAAGCAGCTATGTTTATGGAAGAAGATTTCATGTGGAAAAGGATATTAAAAAGTATCTTGATATAAATATGAAAAGGGATATCATGCCTCTTTATCAAAATATACATGAACTGAGTACCAAAGAAAAGATGGAGGAGTTTATGTTCCTTGGACTTAGACTTACCAAGGGGGTTCTTGTTACGGACTTTTATGACAGATTCGGAATGGAGCTTATTGATGTATTTGAAAAGCCGATACAAAAAAATATATCATTCGGACTTTTGAAATACGAAAATTTATATTTGAGGCTTACCGATAAGGGACTTGATTTAAGCAACAGAGTAATGGGCGACTTTTTATTATGATAAGATATTTGGAAAAAGAAGAAGCATATAAAAGCAGAAAACTTTATACGGAGGCATTTTTTGAGGACAGTAAAAGCTTTACCGACTACTATTATAAAGAGAAGGTAAAGACCAACCGTATACTTGTAGATGAGGAAGGTTCCACAATAAGAGCTATGCTGCATCAAAATCCTTATAAGCTAAGTTTTTTGGGAAATATTTATGAGATTGATTATATAGTGGCGGTGGCTACTGGAAAAGAGTACAGAAGGCAGGGACTTATGAGAACTCTGCTGTATAAAAGCCTTAATACCATGTATAATGAAAAAAAGCCGTTTACCTTTTTACTGCCTGCCGACAAAGCCTACTACGAGCCTTTTGATTTTAATTTTATTTCAGACTATTATCAGATTGAAATTGATGAAAATAAAAATATAGTCGGTAAGCTCTATGAAGATAAGTATAAAAATGAGCTTATAGACTTTATGAAGGATTATTTTGAGAAAAATTATCAATTGTATTGTATAAGAGATGCCTCTTACATAGCCGGGCTTATAGAAGAACTTAAGAGTGAGGACGGCTTTACAGAGCTTTTATATGCAGATGAGAAAATCGTAGGCTATAAGCTTATCTGGGGGTTTGAAAAAAAAGAAGTCAGGGCATTTGTCTTAGAAAAAGAGTATAGAAAAGCTTTTGTTAAGAAAAAAGAGGCTTATATGGCTCGAATTGTCAATCTTAAGGAGTTTATGAAAAATATTTCTATAAAAAAAACATATAAGCAAGATGAGCTTAGTTTGTATATAAAGGTAAATGACGACATTATAAAAGAGAACAACGCCTGCTTCATATGGAAACTTGGTAAAGGCGGTTCAAGCATAGAAGAGTTAAGCGAAAAAGAGGCTTACTCACATAAGCTTACAGAGCTTGATATAAAGAATTTAAGCAGCTATCTGTTAGGCTATGGTACCGTATATGATGAACAGCTTGGAGCCTATGTGGAAAGAGTGGGCTCCGTATATATAGATGAGGTGGTATAGCGGATCAATAATCCGGTTTTTGTCGCTTTTTGATGTAATCGGATTTACAGCTTGTTATAATCTGTCAAAATGCTGTCAAAAAGCTTATAATTAAACTAAAGGCAGTTAAAAAACAAAAAATTTATATATTTTTATTTTTTTGACGAAGATGAATGAACTGCCCAAACTGTAACTATAGTTTTTATCATTAAAGAAAAATTTAAGAACTTAGCTATGTTATTTTATAAAATACTGTGATACAGTAAGCTATATTGATTTTGTCTTGGTTTTACTTAAGTATATGTATTGTATACAGTGGCAAATTCAATTATAAATATGATGTTGATATATTAAGGAGAAAGATATGAAATTAAAAAAATACATTATGGCTATAGGAGTGGTATCTATGCTTGCCTTATCAATAGCGGCATGTGCTAAAAAAGCAGACACTGCCGGCACAGGTCAAGACAGCAAGGCTACAGGAAGTTCAGATGCTAAGGCTACTTCTCAGGAAGTGACCATAGCCTATGATGAGTCGGTTAAGCAATTGGAGTTGAATTTTGACGGTTTGGCAAACCTTATAGGTGTTCCTTATGAAGAAATAATTTCTTATAAGCAAGAGCCTAAGGATGATCAAAAGACTGCTGAAAAGAGAGTTTTAAAATATGAAGATCCTGCAATAGAGTTCGTACTTTATCCGGATCCGGAAGATCCGCTTAATGAAGAGGGCTATCTTACACAGGCTATAAAGACTGATATGAAGACTGCATGGGGGCTTGATGAGGATAAGCCGGTCAAGGATTTGGTAGTGGCTGTATCTGCGACAAGCGAGCCTATATATACTGAAGCTCAGGCAGAGGGAGATCTTGCTATAGGAAATGCAGGTCAAAAAATAGTGGAATTTGAAAGCTATGGATATTTATTCAGAGTAGCATACGACGGAGATAAGGTTACTCCAAATTCACAGGTTGGAGTATACAGTTTTGAACTTGTAGACTCACTTAAGCAAAAGTAGTTTTAAGATTTCAGAATTAAAAAATAAAATGCACAA
This sequence comes from uncultured Johnsonella sp., assembly GCA_905373785.1. GTDB lineage: Bacteria > Bacillota > Clostridia > Lachnospirales > Lachnospiraceae > Johnsonella. Next base: position 5,168 of record CAJPUK010000099.1, read on the forward strand.
GATATAGTAAATGTATTATATTGTATATATCTTGTGTATTTTTCTTTATATTTTAATAATATGGAAATAAGGTGAAGCAGGCAGTAGCTGTCTTATATGAGAGCTAAAAGCCACATCGGGAAAGTAAACAGCTGTGTGGACGGCAGGTTGAGGAATTATAAGGCAGGAATCCCGAAGGCTTTATATAAAGGGAGCTTAGGGATTTGGTAGTAGAAAGGATATGTATGAGACAGTATAAGTTCAGTATGGAAAAGATATGTATAGCCGCACTTATGACATTTTGTCTTATAAGCAGCACTTGTTTTAATATTATTGCAAGAGCGGAACTTCCAAAGCCGGAGATAAGTTCTTCGGCAGGTATACTTATGGATGCAAAAAGCGGTAAGGTTTTGTATGAAAAAAACTCAAGGCAAAGATATGCCCCGGCATCCATAACCAAGATTATGACAGCCCTGCTTGTGGCAGAAAAGGCAAATATGTCAGATATGGTAACTTATAGTGAAAGTGCTACGACTAATCTTGAATCAGGTGCAGTTACCGCAGGAGTTACTGCCGGAGATATAATAAGTGTAAATGACAGTATGTATGCACTTATGCTCAAATCTGCCAATGAGGTGGCAAACGGTTTGGCAGAACATGTAGCCGGGTCTATAAGCTCATTTGCGGCTATGATGACTGCAAGGGCTAAGGAAATCGGGGCTACCGATACTAATTTTGCAAACCCCAGCGGTTTAAATGATGATAAGCAATACACCAGTGCCTATGATATGGCTTTGATAACAAAGACGGCATTTGCAAATGAAACAGTCTTAAAGGTAAGTTCCACCAAGGCTTATACATTTCCGGCGACTAAACAAAATAAAGGTCCTGTAAGTTTTACAATAGGGCATAAGATGTTACGGGAGTCGGACTCGAGGTATTATAAAGAAGTCGTGGCAGGAAAGACCGGTTATACCAGAAAAGCCGGTAATACCCTGGTTACTTATGCAAAAAAAGACGGCAGGGAGCTGATAGTAGTTATATTGAAGAGCAACGGTACACATTATAGTGATACCAAGGCACTTTTGGACTACGGATTCAGTCTAAGTTATGAAAATGAGACAAAGCCCGGAAATAACAATCTTGCCTCACAGGAAAGCGAGCAAAAAAATACCAAAGGTCCTGTTGAAAATGTAAATACCGAAACCAATAATGCACATTCAAAGTATGCTATAGAAGTAAGCAGAAATCCACAGATGCTTAAAAGCACAAAAGACAAAACCGATGTCTGGAAAAAGGATAACAGGGGTTGGTGGTACGTGAAAAGAGATAATTCTTATGCTAAATCGGAATTGCTTAATATAGACTCCAAGGAGTACTGGTTTGATGGGGAAGGCTATATGGTAACAGGTTGGCTACAGGATAAGTCGGGAGATTGGTTTTATTTTGACAATGACGGAGGTATGAGAAAATCGGCATGGCTTGAATATAAGTCGGCATGGTACTACCTGTCATCATCCGGCGTTATGCTTAAGTCTGCTAAAACTCCTGACGGATACAAAGTAAACAGTGAGGGTATATGGGTAAATTAGTTTTGATAGTTATAGTTGTTATCTTATTTATTTTACTGATTCTGTATTTTCGTTCAGAGTATGAAAAGAATAGTTTTGTACTTGTGAAGTATCGATTCAAAAGTAAAAAAATTAAAACGGCAAAAAAAGTAATATTTATAAGTGATTTACATGACAAGCAATTTGGAAAAGATAATGAAAAACTTATCAATGCTATAGATGAATGTAAACCGGATTTTATAGTTATAGGCGGAGATATGATGATAACAAAGGGCTTGGTAGATTTAAAACCGGGTCTTTTATTTTGTGAAAAACTCGCAAAAAAGTATAAAGTATACTATGCTAACGGTAATCATGAGCTTAGACTAAAAGACAAAAAGTACGACGGTCTTTATGATGAGCTTAATAAGTCCGCCAAAAAAATGGGAATATGCAGACTGGAAGATAGTTGCAAGCAGCTGGAAGATATATGTATATACGGTTTGGATATTGATAAGAAGTATTATAAAAAGCTGGATAATGCCGAATTTGATAAGGCTTACATAGAAAGTAAACTTGGTGTCGTTAATGATAAGAGTTTCAGTATATTGCTTGCACACAGTCCCTTATTCTTAAATGCTTATGCGGACTGGGGGGCAGACCTTGCCTTGTCCGGGCATTTTCATGGAGGAACTGTAAGAGTTTGGAAGGATATAGGACTTATGACACCGCAGATACATTTTTTCAGTGACATGGTACACGGTCTTAAGAAAAAAGATAATACAAATCTTATAATATCCTCAGGGCTTGGAACTCACAGTATAAATATACGGCTTAATGACAGGGCGGAACTTATACTTATAGAGTTGTTGCCTTTACATACGAATAAAGATTAATTATAATGTAGGAGTATTATAAAGGTAGTGTTATACGTCCGGTTATCTGAACTTTAATAAATTATTAGCCAAGTTGCTATCCGAATTAGAGGAAGTATGGAATTATTATATAAACTTGAAAATTTTGAGGGTCCCTTGGATCTTTTGCTTCATTTAATAGAAAAGGACAAAATCAATATTTATGATATACCTATAGTCCACATTACAAAGCAATATTTGGATTTTGTTAAGGCTATGGGAGAAGATGCGGAGCTTATGTCGGAATTTTTGGTAATGGCAGCTACACTTTTAGATATAAAGGCAAGGATGCTTTTACCGAAAGTCAAGGACGAGGAGTCGGGAGAAGAAGTAGACCCCAGAGCCGAGCTTGTAGAAAGACTTATAGAATATAAAAAATGTAAACTTATGGCAAGAGAACTTGCCGATATGGAATTTGACGGAGAAAGGCATTTGTACAAAGAGCCTAATATACCCAAAGAAGTGCATAATTACAAGCAACCCTACAATCTTGACG
>CAJPUK010000100.1 GCA_905373785.1 uncultured Johnsonella sp.
AGAGGCATAGATAGCTATTGTTTATGTTGCTAAGGTAAGGAAGAGGGGGATGTGTGGCAGCGACTTTTATTCAAATCTTAAAAACAGTCCTCGTATAGAGGATGTGGAGTTAGATAAAAGTGTGCCTACACCTCTCCCCTCCGCTGGTACCTTAGGCACATAAACCGTTAAACTATCTTGCCAAGGACAATCTGAGACCGCCGGTACTTGCTTTATCAAGCCTTCAGGCGAAGATAAAGCTTAGTACCGCTGCGAGGCGAAGTTAGCGTGAGCGTGTCCAAGGCAAGATATGTTTGTAACGGTTTATGTGATAAACATATCATTACAAAGGATACAGTCAATTTTAAGTCAGTCCCAGTATATCCGCTATTCGCTCCGCCATATACATATCTTCCCTTGTGGTTATTTTTATATTGTAAATACTTCCTGTTCCCACTTTTGCATGAACTCCCATAAGTTCATAAACAAGCATTTCATCATCTGTAGGAATTTTATTTAATGTATCACTTGAACTTAAAATTTCATAGGCTTTTTTACATAAATTAAAATCAAAGGCTTGCGGTGTCTGTACCGCTACAAGTTTTGCCCTGTCCGGCGTGTTTTCTACAAATGAATCTTCACTTATTTGCTTAACGGTATCCTTTAGGGCTACCCCCGGTATGTAGGACTTATGTATCAGGGCTTCTTGTATCGCTTTTTCTATCATTTCCACACTTACGAAGGGTCTTGCGGCATCATGTATCAGTACGGTATCATAGTTTTCATCACCAAGGCTTTTAAATGCCGCTTCTACGGACAGGTATCTTTCCCTGCCGCCTGCTACTACGGCTCTTACCTTTTTTATCCCGTACTTTAATACAAGTTCTTTTTTACAGTAATCTACGTCTTCCTTCGGTACTACCAGTATGATATCGTCTACCGGACTTTCTTCAAAAGTTTTGAGGCTGTAATACATTATCGGCTTATTTTTCAAAAGCAAATACTGTTTTTTTATATCCGTTCCCATACGACTGCCGCTTCCGGCAGCAAGAACTATAGCCAAGCTTTTCATGCTACTCTCCCATTTTTAGATTAGGCACTGCATTAAGATCCGTTTTACTTCTTTTTCCTGCCATGTATTCATAGTATCCAAGCCCTGCTATCATGGCTGCATTGTCCGTACAAAGTATATTGGACGGATAATATAGTTTTATTCCCTCATTTTCGCAGGCTGTTTGCATATTTTCTCTAAGGCTCGTATTCGCTGCCACTCCGCCTGCCATACAAACTTTCTTTACTCCCAGATTCTTAGCCGCAAGTATTGTGTGCTCCACAAGTACATCAACTACCGCCTTTTGAAAAGAAGCCGCAAGGTCTGCGGTATTTACTTCCTCGCCCAGCATTTTCTTCTTGTTTTGATAGTTAAGCACTGCAGACTTTATTCCCGAAAAGCTGAAGTCATATATGCTGCCTTCTACCTTAGCCTTGGGAAATGTTATCGCCGTCGGATTGCCTTCTTTGGCTTTTTTATCAATCTTAGGTCCTCCGGGGTATCCTAAACCTATGCTTCTTGCCACCTTATCAAAAGCTTCTCCTGCCGCATCATCTCTTGTTTTTCCGATAATGTCATACTCCGTATAGTCTTTGACCATAACTATTTGCGTGTGACCGCCGGAGACTATAAGGCACAAAAACGGAGGTTCAAGCTCTTTGTTTTCTATGTAGTTTGCCGCTACATGCCCCTCTATGTGATGTATTCCTATACAGGGCTTTTTAAGTGCAAAGGCAAGTGCCTTAGCCTGTGCCACTCCTACAAGTAAGGCTCCGACCAGACCCGGACCGTAGGTTACCGCAATTGCACTGATATCATCAAAAGTCTTTCCTGCCTTCTTCAAGGCCTCCCTTACCACAGGATTAATATTTTCTATATGCTTTCTTGAAGCTATTTCAGGAACTACACCTCCGTATATGGTGTGCAAGTCCACCTGTGAAGCTATAACATTGGACAATACTTCTCTTCCGTTTTTCACCACTGCCGCAGCGGTTTCATCACAGGAGCTTTCTATTCCAAGTATATATATATCATTCATCTTCGTACTCCAGTTCTAGGGTCCATAAGTCCTTTGCCGCCTTTGCCTTGGGAAATATTTGCCTTACCTTATCCATGTACTCTTCCGGCTTTATCATGGAAGGACTGTAATGTGTCAGCCACATTTCCTTCGTATTTGCCTTTGCCGCAATTTCAGCCGCCTCATACATGGTCATATGCTTATATTGTTTGGCGTTATTTTCTTCTTCACCGTACATACCTTCACAGATAAAAAGGTCTGTATCCTTAGCGTATTTTTCTATGTTTTTTACAGGTCTTGAGTCGGTTGCATAGCATACCGAAATTCCTTTTCTAGCCTCTCCCATAACCATATCCGGAGTGTAGATAACACCCTCTTCTTCTATGCTTTCGCCATGCTGCAGTCTATTCCAATATTTTAGCGGTATGTCTTTTTCTTTTGCCTTTTGTGCATCAAATTTTGCAAGTCTTTCTATAGAAAGTTTATATCCGTAGCAGAGCACATTGTGATTAAGTTTAAACGCCTCTATTTTATAGGGTATTTTGGCAAACTTAAATTCCTGCTCCTCCTTAGTAATTTCATGAAATATTATCTCAAAGGGCAGCTCCGGTGCTATGACTCTAAGTGCGGACACCACCCTCTCAAGTCCCTTCGGTCCTATCATATGTATGGGTTCATGTCTTTCGCAGTTTCCAAGTGTAAGTAAAAGCCCCGGCAAACCGCTGATGTGATCTGCATGGTAGTGTGTAAAGCAAATGACATCTATGGGCTTGGGAGACCATGATTTTTTCTTTATTGCAACCTGAGTGCCTTCTCCGCAGTCTATTAACAGATTGCTGCCTCCACATCTTGCCATAAGTGAGGTTAGGTATCTGTATGGCAGGGGCATCATGCCTCCGGTTCCAAGTAAACATATATCTAACATTTGTATATCCTCTTTAATTTAATAGTGTGGTGTCAGTGTGTTGTATTTTGTTTGTTGTGTGCTTTATTTGTGTAGTGTATTGTATTGGGGCTAAGCGGGTTTATAGTTGGGGTAGAGGTTTGGTTTGAAAGTCGGTTTTGAAAGTTCCTTATCCCGCACAGTCTGTAAGCTGCTTATACATCAGCACCGCATTTTCCACCGGATTTGTATAATATTCCTTCCTTAGTCCCATATTCACAAAGCCATGTTCCCTATATAACTTATATGCTAACAGGTTACTCTCTCTAAGCTCAAGGAAAATCTTTTCCACCTTATTTTCCTCGCACATCTTAAACATCACCTCGATAAGTCTGCTTGCATAACGCCTGTTTCTATACTCTTCAAGCACAGCTATACTCATAAGCTCGGCATCTTCTCCTATAATATTAAAATTTATATAGGCAACTATCAATTCATTAAAGGTCAAAACTTTAATAAAATTATAATTTTGTCTAAACGAGCTTAAGATTAAATCCTTACTCCAATAATCACTAAAGCAGGACTTTTCAATCTCGTATATTCTATCCAAGTCCTTTTCTTTCATATCCCTGATATCAAGATTTTCCAACTGCCCTCTCTCTTTCCGCCTGACTGAGCCTTAAGTACTCCGGCAGCATATCATCCGCACTTACCAGTTTGCCCTCTTTAAAGTACTTGGCTGCAAGACTTACCAAACTTCCTGCCCTTTGTCTGCTTTGACTTGGCAGGGCAAAGCGAAAGTCAAATTTTACATTTTCTTCTATAACAGACTTATATACCGGAACTCCGTCTCCTAAAAATATCACTTTTTCATTAAAGCCTTTAAGCTTTTCAAGCAAATCATTTATATCCATAGCTGCTGCCGCTTCCACTACTTCAAATTCATTATCATTCCTAAATATACCTGTATACACCTGCTGCCTTCTCGCATCCATGATAGGACAGATAAGAGACTTGGTATTGCTGATATTGTAGGCTGTAGCGTCCAAAGTAGGTACGGCAATCAAGGGTTTATCAAGTCCAAGCCCAAGCCCCTTGGCAGTTGCCACACCTATTCTAAGTCCGGTAAATGAACCCGGACCTGAGGATATGGCTATCGCATCTATAGTTTGTAAGTCAAAATCAATCCTTGAGACTATTTCCTCAAGCATAGGTAAAAGTGTTTGTGAATGTGTCTTTTTATAATTTACATTGTATTCTGCAATTATATTCTCATCTTCCAAAATAGCCACACCGGCTACAAGTGAAGAGCTTTCTATTCCTAAAATTCTCATAATTTTTCTCATTTTTATAGTTTTAAATAGGGGTAAATGTTATCGACCGGTGTATCGTTCGCAAAATAAGTATACCAAAACGATAAATATTTTTCCGAGTGTGTATATCAAAACCTTTAGCATAGTGCGGCTACGCTAAAGGTTTTAATGTATGCAATCAGGAAAATACCAAACCAAAGAACCATGCCGCCCTAACTCAAAGGTATAGCGCTATAAACTTAAGAACCACATCACTATACTCATCTGTTGGTATTTAAACTGCTAATGCAAGTATAAAATCCTTTTATAGCAATCCTTTTATTACAATTCTTCTATAATCCTCTCCTTTTTCGGGGTCTTTTTCTATAAGTATATGCACCGCTTCATTTGGTATAAGTTCCTTTATAAGGCTTGCCCACTCTACAAGGCATACACCGGTACCGAAAAAGTATTCCTCATAACCTATTTCATACATTTCTTCAGGCTCTTCTATCCTATATACATCAAAGTGATAAAAGGGAAACCTGCCCTTCTCATATACATTAAATAATACAAAAGTAGGGCTTACTATATCATCTTCTACACCAAGTCCCTTAGCCAGTCCCTTGGCAAATACTGTCTTGCCTGCACCCAGATCTCCGTCTAAGCATATAAGACAGGGTGCTTTTACTTTTTCCCCAAGTTCAAGGGCGAAGTTATAGGTTTCTTCTTTGCTGTAAACTTCTTTGATAATAGTATTTGCCATATTTAAAACCTTATTACCTTAGTTTTTTCTTTTATTAATGCATTAACTTCATTTCTTTTATCACTGAAACATCTTGCCGGTATAAGGTAGCCCCTGATATTGTCTGTATAAAGTACTATCATATACCTTCTTATCATACTTCTGAAAATATGTTCCCAATCTAAATGCAGTTTTTGGTCATCCTTGCTTACATCTATTCCCGATTCGGAAAGCTTTAAGTTAAAGCCTGCCTTCATGTTGTCGGTTTTAGCCTGTAAAATAGCCTTTCTATATAACAATAGAGGCTGTAGTACGGTAAACATAAGCGAGAAAAATATTAATATAAACTTTTTTGAATTATCAAGCTCCTTCCAATAATACACAAGGTATGTAAGGCAGCCTATTGTAAAAATTATATTAAATAAAAGCCTATAGCCTCTATTTGCATTATACATATAAAATGTCCATAAATCATTTGCCTTAAGCTCTATATCAAAGCTGAAACTTTTATCACCCTCAGCCTGTACTGCTTTTATATCTGTATTCTTTGCCATCTTCTCCCCTACAATATCATACTTAATGCTATTCTGTTCTTTTTAGTATCCACACTAAGTACCTTAACTTCTACTATATCTCCTACTGAAACCACATCAAGCGGATGCTTGATATAAGCCTTGCTAAGCTGTGAAATATGTACCAGCCCGTCTTGATGCACGCCTATATCCACAAATACTCCGAAGTCTATGACATTTCTCACTGTACCCTTTAATATCATGCCTTCTTTGATATCATTTATATCAAGAACATCGGTTCTCAGTATAGGTTTGGGCATCTCGTCTCTGGGGTCTCTTGCCGGCTTTTCAAGCTCTTTTACTATATCCCTTAAGGTAGGCTCCCCGACTCCTATTTCCTCAGACAGGCTCTTATAATCTTCAACCTTACTTTGTATATTTTTTATACCTCCGCTTGATATATCGGCTATGTCAAAGTTAAGCAATTCTATAAGTTTTTTTGCTGCCTTGTAGGACTCCGGATGCACACCGGTAATATCAAGACTTTCATCACCCGAGTAAATCCTTAAAAATCCGGCACACTGTTCATAGGCTTTCGGACCGAGTTTCGGCACTTTTAAAAGCTCTTTTCTGTTCTTAAAACTTCCGTTTTCTTCCCTATAGAGTACTATATTCTTTGCAACGGTCTTACTTATACCGGAAATGTATTCAAGCAAGGAGGCGGAAGCGGTGTTAAGGTCTACACCTACTTTATTAACACAGTCCTCAACTACGGTGGATAAACTCTCACTCAAATGTTTTTGGTTCATATCATGTTGGTATTGACCGACTCCTATGGACTTAGGATCTATTTTTACAAGCTCAGCCAAGGGATCTTGCAGTCTTCTTGCTATTGATGCGGCACTTCTTTGTCCTACATCAAAGTTCGGAAACTCCTCTGTTGCAAGCTTACTTGCGGAATATACGCTGGCTCCGGCTTCATTTACTATTACATATTCCACTTTTTTATCAAGCTCTCCTATAAGCTCGGCTATAATAGCTTCAGACTCTCTGGATGCGGTTCCGTTTCCCACTGAAATTAAGCTTACATTGTACTTTGCTATCAGCTTTTTTAATATCTCCTTGGACTCTTTTACCTTATTTTGCGGAGCTGTCGGATAGATTACGGTAGTATCCAAAACTCTTCCGGTCTCATCAACGATTGCAAGCTTACAACCTGTTCTAAAAGCCGGATCCCAGCCAAGTACCACCCTGCCGGTAATCGGTGCCTGCATAAGAAGTTGCTCCAAGTTTTTGGAAAATACCTTTATAGCCTCTTCCTCCGCCTTTTCATCAAGCTCCGATCTAATCTCCCTTTCTATGGAATCTTTTATAAGCCTTTTATAGCTGTCCGATATGGCTGCTTTTAACAGTTCTGTAGCTTTTTCATTGGTATTTTTTATTATCTTACTTTCCAAAAATTTAAGTATTTCTTCTTGGGGTGCTTCTATCTTAACGCTTAATACCTTTTCTTTTTCTCCTCTGTTAATTGCCAAAACCCTGTGAGATACACATTTTTTAACAAGCTCGGAGTAGTTATAATAGTTCTCATATACCGAGGACTCCTCCTCATCCTTTGCCACCGAGGTAAGTAAGCCATATTCAAATGTATCCTTCCTTATACGGCTTCTATACTGTGCATCATCAGATATTTGCTCGGCTATTATATCAAGCGCTCCGGCTATAGCGGCATCTACATCTTCCACCTCAAGCCCTTCGGCATCGGAAATATATTTTTTTGCCTCTTCTTCTATGTTAAGTGTTCCGGACTGCTCATATATAAGTTTGGCAAGCGGATCAAGCCCTTTATTTTTAGCTATGATGGCTCTTGTCGTCCTCTTAGGTTTATAAGGTCTGTATAAGTCCTCAACCTCAACTAAGGTTAAAGCCATATCTATTTTCTTATATAATTCCTCATCTTCTATACCCTGTGCTCTTATCGACTCACTTACCTGTTCCTTTCTTTCTTCAAGATTTCTAAGGTACCTAAGTCTTTCATCAAGCTTTCTTAAAACTTCATCATCTAAGGAACCGGTAAGCTCCTTACGATATCTTGCGATGAAGGGAATTGTATTGCCCTCGTCTATAAGCTGTATCGTTGCCTCAAGCTTTGATTCTTTTATATTAAGTTCTGCGGAAAGTGTCTTTATTATGTCCATTATTACCTCTGTTTATAAGCTGTATTTCCATAGAATTATACATTATTAGGTATTATAGTGCAACATTTGTAAAACCCGTGTGCTTGCCAAACCGCCATTTTCAGCTTGATTTTTCTTTAGTAGTAATTACTGTTTCCGACCATTATGCAAAATTATTTTAAGTACAGCCAAAAAGCCGCTGCAAGCAGCTTAGGCAGAATTTCTTTTACACCGACAAAACCTTCTGATTTAAGATTATTTTCAGCTTATATATGTATACTAATTAAGCTATAATACAGTCGGTAGACTTAATGTAGCAAATGACCTATAAAC
>CAJPUK010000101.1 GCA_905373785.1 uncultured Johnsonella sp.
TTTTTCATCTGAAAAATCTTCTTCATCTGCCAAAAACCTTCTGCAAAGTTCCTTATAATCCGGGTTTTCTTGATAAGCTTCACGCCGCATTGCCCTTATTAACCTAAGTCTCGGCTCAAGGTCTATATATATAGGAATAATATTTTCCTTTCCATAATACTCTTTAAGCTTAACATAGGCTTCCAAAGTTCCTATGCTGATAGAATCTTTATCAAATTCTATCTGCCCGTCATCTATGGTAGCATAAGTCCACTTGCCCATAACTGTATCATATACCCTTGACTCTATAAGTTTACCGGCTTTTTTATACCCTTCTATATCGCTATCTGTGATAAAATTATAGTCTTTTCCATCTACCTCTCCACTTCTCATAGGTCTGGTAGTATAGGGGACTATTTCCTTTAAACAAGTACAGCTTGATACAAGACCCTTATATATAGAATTTTTACCTGTGGCACTTTTTCCCATAACATAATATAATTTTCCCATGTATAATCCTTAATTTAGCTTCTGTCTAATTCAGTATTTATATAATGACTTAACCAAACTCTGATATCATTGTAACTTTAATTTTTTTATTATAGCATATACCTTGATTTTTATACACATCTTATTGGGTAAATCCACGACAAACGCATGAATTAATAAATTATAAACAAAACTTATAGTTATGCCAATAAAAGTGGTTTTATATAGTTTTTTTGTGTGTATTATTAGAAAAATTATGTTTACAAATAATAAAATCATCTTAGAATTTGTGGTTTCGTAATACTTTGTTTACAAAAAATTCATTCATGCGTTTGTCGTGGGTTCAAAATACTTTTCTAAGTTCCATTAAGTATATAGGTAACTTTTATTATTTATTTTATATTCTTTTTTTGATATTTTTAATATTATTTTATTTATATTGTATGTGATAGTTATTTAATTATCATATATCAAACAAATATATATAATTGCTAATGACAAAACTGCTTTTATATGCTATATTCTGTATATAGTAATTAATATCGTTCTCACTAAAGAGCAATAAATTAAAAGGAGGTACTTACTATGAAGGGTTATGCTATGCTAAAAATCGGCGAATCAGGCTGGATAGAAAAAGAACGTCCGGTTTGCGGTCCGATGGATGCTATATGTAAACCGCTTGCTATAGCTATTTGTACATCTGATGTACATACACTTTGGGAAGGTGCTATAGGTGAGCGTCATAATATGATACTCGGTCATGAAGGCTGTGCTGAAGTTGTTGAGGTAGGTTCTTTGGTTAAAGACTTCAAACCCGGTGACAGAGTATTGGTTCCTGCTATAACTCCCGACTGGAACTCTCTTGAGGCACAAGCCGGCTATTCCATGCACTCAGGCGGTATGCTTGCAGGCTGGAAGTTCTCCAACTTTAAAGACGGTGTGTTCAGTGAATTTTTCCATGTAAATGATGCTGACGGTAACTTGGCACTTTTACCCGACAATATAAATACAGTTGACGCTTGTATGCTTTCAGACATGGTTCCTACCGGATTCCACGGTGTAGAGCTTGCCGATGTTCAATTCGGAGATACCGTACTTGTTATAGGTATAGGACCTGTAGGTCTTATGTCTGTTGCCGGAGCTAATCTTAGAGGTGCCTCAAGGATCATAGCCGTAGGTACAAGACCGAAGTGTCAAGAAGCTGCAAGAAAATACGGCGCATCCGAGTTTGTAAGCTATAAGAACGGTCCTATTGACAAACAGGTACTTGAGATGACCGGCGGCAAGGGTGTTGATAAGGTTATAATCGCAGGAGGCGGCGTAGAAACCTTTGCAGAAGCTGTAAAATGCCTTAAACCGGGCGGCAAAATCGGTAATGTAAATTATCTGGGCTCAGGTGAAATGATTAGTATCCCTCGTGTTGAATGGGGTGTAGGCATGGGACATAAGATGATCAACGGCGGTCTTATGCCGGGCGGAAGACTTCGTATGGAGAAGCTCGGAGCATTGGTTGCTTCAGGAAGACTTGACCTGTCTCCACTTTCAACTCATATTTATGAGGGCTGGGAGCATGTGGAAGAGGCACTGTTTATCATGAGAGATAAGCCTGCCGACTTGATAAAACCGGTTGTCAAGATAGAATACTAAGATGAAAGTACTTCTCATATCAGGCTTTCTCGGTGCAGGTAAGACGACCTTTATAAAAGAGCTTATAAAGCATACCGATAAGCAAGTTGCCATACTGGAAAATGAAGTAAGCCCTCTTAATATAGATGCCGACAATCTGCAAAACAAAGAGCTTAATATATGGGAATTAACAGAAGGTTGCATATGTTGCTCCACCGGAGGTGACTTTGCAACCTCTGTTCTTACTATAGCCAACAGTGTTGATCCCGAGTACTTGATAGTTGAGCCGAGCGGTGTAGCTATGCTCAGTAAAATAATTCAAAATATCAAGCAAATAGAGTACGAGCATATAAGTCTTTTAGCTCCCATCGTCATACTGGATGCCGCTAATTATCATTACTATATGTCGGACTATCCCGCCATAGCACAGGATCAGCTTAAAAACGCTCATTTTGTAATAATCTCAAAAATTAATTCCGGTAATCTATCCGAGCTTTCAAACATAGAAAGTTTTATTAAAGATGTTAATGAAAAGGCTATAACAGTAAAATATGATTATAAAAATGCCGACAATGCATTTTGGCATAAAATCCTTAATACCAACTATGACAAAAGTTTGATAGAAAGTAAGGAAGAACCTGAAAACTTGGATACCATGGCATTTACCGAAACTAATATTGACAATGTATATAAACTCTCTGTCTTACTTGAGAACATAGTAAGAGGTCAATATGGTGAAATAGTCAGGGCAAAGGGAAGCATTTACATAGATGATTACAGGCTCTCATTTGATTTGGTATCCGGTAAGTACAGCATATTGATAACTTATAAGGACGCCTTGGATGAAGAGATTTTATACAATGATATAGACAGGCAAAACAAACTGGTCTTTATAGGAAGAAATATTAGTAAAAAGAGCTTAAAAGAAGCTTTAAGCTATAAATCGGATTATAAGAAAATAGGACTTAAAATGACTCAATAACTTTCAGTCCTGTTTTACTGTATATAGTATATATCAGGCTTTGTGTCGTGAACTAATTTATAAAAAACAGGACTTAAAAGGACTTAATAACTTTTAGTCCTATTTTTTATGCTGCATATATGCTATTATACTTGTATGTTAATACAAGGAGGGTTCTATGTCACAGCCTAATATTGATGAAAAAAAATATGTTGCCTATGTAGGCTCTTACTCCTACACCGGAGAAGCCAAGGGCATTACCATATATGATGTAGATATGAAAAGAGGACATTTTACTAAAAGAGCCGAGGTTGAAGTGGACAACTCTTCTTATCTTGCTCTGTCCCATAACAAAAGGGTACTTTATTCCATAGCTGATGAAGGCATCGTCTCCTTCCATATAGAACAGGACGGCTCTCTCAGCAGGCTCAACTCTGCCAAAATAAAGGGAATGAGGGGCTGTCATCTGTATATATCCAAGGAAGATAAATACATCTTTGTCTCCGGCTATCATGATGCAAAGCTTACCATGCTTTCCTTAAAAGCCGACGGTGCTGTGGGAAGTATATTTGATGCTGTGTACCACAGAGGTATAGGCTCTGTAGTTGAAAGAAACTTCACTCCGCATATCAGCCATTCAACTCTAACACCTGAAGAGAAGTTTGTTTTAGCTTGTGACCTCGGTATAGACCAGATAAAGATTTACTTACTTGATAAAAAAGAAAGAAGGCTGGTACTTACCGACAGCATAAGATGTGATCTTAATTCCGCACCTATCAGTTGTACTTTTTCTCAAAACGGACGATTTTTATATGTACTTTATGAGCAAAAAAATGCCATAGATGTATTCAGTTACACTTATAACGAAGGCTCAAAAGCACCGACTTTTGAAAAAATACAAACAATTGCCTCCAACTATAACAACAATCCTTCTGCACTTATAGCCGGCACCTGCATGTCCTTTTCACATGACTTTAACTACCTTTTTTCCGCTAATGCGGGTGACAATGCCGTATCGATGTTTCGCATAAACAAAGACAGCGGTCTTTTGGAAAATAAACTTTACCTGCCTATAAGCGGAGAATACCCTAAGGATATAGCGGTATTTCCCGATGATAGGCATATAGCCTCAATCAACCATGAAAGCGGTACTATTACCTTCTTTAAGGTTGATTATGAGAAAAATCTTATAGTTATGAGTGCAAATGAAGTTAAGGTAAATCAGCCTAATTGCTGTATAATTACGGAGGTGTAAATGGGTTCGATATATGGAGATATATTTAGAATAAGTACTTTTGGAGAGTCACACGGAAAGGCTATAGGTGTAATAATAGACGGCTGTCCGTCAGGTATAAGCCTGTCGGAAGAAGACATACAAGAATACCTCGACAGAAGAAAACCCGGTCAAAGCAAGTTCACAACACCCAGAAAAGAAGAGGATTTGTGCAAAATAATGTCAGGAGTCTTTGAAGGTCTGACTACAGGTACAGCTATTATGGTTATGGTTGAGAATACCTCACAGATTTCAAAAGACTATGACAAATTGGCTGATGTATACAGACCCGGTCATGCAGACTATACTTATCAGGAAAAATACGGTATCAGGGACCACAGAGGCGGCGGCAGAAGTTCGGGAAGAGAGACTATAGCAAGGGTTATAGCCGGTGCTGTTGCAATGAAAGCACTGAAAGAATTAGGGGTCAATATATCCGCATTTACACAAAGCATAGGACCGGTACATGTAAGATGCTTTGACCTTGAACAATGCGCACTTAACCCTCTTTATATGCCGGATTATGAGGCTGCACTGGTAGCTCAGGATTATGTAAGCAGGCTTATAGGAGAAAAGGACTCTGCCGGCGGTATTATATCCTGTATAGTAAGAGGACTTCCTGTCGGAATAGGAGAGCCTGTATTTGACAAACTTGATGCCGTACTTGCCAAGGCTATGTTAAGTATAGGAGCTGTCAAAGGAGTTGAGTTCGGTGCAGGCTTTGCAGTAGCTTCTATGAAAGGCAGCGAGTCCAATGATGCCTTCTTTGTGAAAAAAGATGAAAACGGCAAAAGAACGATTTCAAAACGAAGCAACAATGCCGGAGGTGTACTCGGAGGCATCTCAGACGGCTCAGGTCTTATTATGAATGTGGCAATAAAGCCTACTTCTTCGATATCAAGTAAGCAATTTACCGTTAATAAAGAGCTTGAGGAAGTAGAACTTGAGGTTGGCGGAAGGCATGATCCGCTTATTGTTCCGAGAGCCGTGGTTGTTGTTGAGGCTATGGCTGCTATAAGTATATTTGATCTTATGCTTAGGAATATGAGTGCAAGGTTTGAGAATGTGAAGAAGGTGTATGGTTAAATGGGGGAAAACTATTGCCGCCCGGTCTGACCCGGCGGCACTTTTTACAAAACTTTAACAAACTTACGCAGACTGCAAAACTAACTTAGTTTGTAACTTGTTTTGCAAAAAGTACTAATCGCTATAAAGACCAAGCGGCATAGAGCTTTCTTAGTTAGGTAGGTTTCATAAGTACAGTATGAAAACAGCTTTAAGCATCTGTTATTATTACACACATTGTATCAAGAAATATCCAAGCAAAAATTTACATGGCGGATTTAAAATCAGTCTGCACGCTACCTATCCTCATATACACCGATGACTGAAAATATCCGTCTTTGTCTTCAAACTTTGCATCCCCGCAGTATTTTCTTACAACGGACTGAACGGAAGAAAGACCGATGCCGAATCCCTCTCTTTTTGTAGAGCGAAATCTGCCGTCCACAGAGAGAAAGTTTCCGTCATAAGAGTTGTCCATGGTGATAATAAGCATATCATAGCTTATATCACTGCCGATTCTTATAAATCTTTTCTCTTTATCTATTTTCATGCAGGCTTCGATCGCATTTTCAAGCAGATTTCCGAAAATGATTGCAAGGTCGCTATTTAGAGGAGTCTTTCTCATTTCCGGCACAATAAGTTTTGCATGAAATTCTATTTGTTCTCCCCTGCATATTTCTGCATAGTGAGAAAGTATGGCACTTACCGCTTTGTTTTCGCAATAGCTGATATGGGCGGTAGGTATATTTTTGCTTAAAGTATCAAGATAGTCACTGAGCTTTTCGTTTCCATTTTCAGCCAGTTCTCTTATCGCAATCAGGTGATGATGTAAATCGTGCCTTTGTTTTTTCAGCACATCCTCGTTTCTGGCAATCAGCTCATTATACTTTCTTTGTTCATCAATTTGTATTTCCATAAGCCCTATCTCAAAAGCGAGCCTTTCATTTTGTTTACGCAAGCTTTCAAAATCTTTGATATAAAAACCTGTTGTAAAGCTCATCATCAAAATAAAGATAATTACTCCGTCTTGAAAAATAGACGAGAACTGATAAGTAAACTTAAAATAATAATTTGCCACCTCAATCAGCGATGCAAAAGTTAAAATTACTATCGGTATGACAAAACGCTTTGCCTGTAAGTTATCCCTCTTAACGGCTTCATATACGGTCAGAAGTGAAAGAATACACAAAGAGCAGGTCGTCATAAAGTGGAAAGCATACATACTGCTTGACAGAGGATATATTCCGAAAAACTGCAAAGTCAAGGCGACAATTACCGAAGCGGTTAAAAAGGAAGACAGGAAAGATAAAGGCTTCGGATTTTTGAAACCGATCGATACATCAGCAAGCTGCATAAGCGGAATGCAAACGGTAAAAAGTCCTATAAAAGCAAACAGATACAGCAAAGTCGGATTTTTAATTATCAGTGCCGTCAAATTACACTCTCCGAATCCCCACAAACCCGAAACAAGCGAAAACATACCGAGCCAAAAAATATCTCACTGACTCTCTTTTCAAAGAAAAGCATCATCAGTGCTACGATAGCAAGGAACACTCCCGCTGCAAGCTGAACAATCGAAAAAATAAAAGGTACTTTGTAAGTTGCTACATATTCATTGAATATAGACTTGAACGGAGCCATCATAGGCGGGTACACCGTCATGGAGCTGCGAGTGGCAGGAGATAAAAACTCCATTTTAAACTCGACTTCCCTATCATAAACAGACGGTTTAATCAAAAAAATTTCCGTAGCGGGATCAAGCATAAAGTTCGGATAAGTTTCCCTTTTGCCGAGCTCATAAATTAATACTCCGTCAGTATAAACCTTTACAGGTGCGTAGGCGGTTTTGACACAGAACATATCATTGTTCTTCACAGTGACACGGGCTGTAACGGTAACAGGAATCCGTGGCTTTAAGTTCCTTAAGTCATAAGGGAGTGTGACGGACTCCGGCGCCTGTGTGCCTACACTTACCTTAACATCTCTGATATACAAAGCTTTCGGTAATTTCTCCTGATGCATGCTGTAGCCGAAAGACGAAAAGATGATAGTAAAAGATATCAAAGCTAAAGTAATTTGTAAAGCAATAAAAATTTTCAAACTTCTTTTCATTTCAAAAGCCTCCTCGTACGATCAAACAGAAAATCCTCCAGAGCCTTTTTCGCTTTCGTCAAAAATTCCCTGCGAATAGGAATAATTGTCTTATTTTCCATCACAAAAGAGCGTAGCTCCATATCTATATACATCACATAAGAAAGATTTACCGCAAAACTTTTGTGTG
>CAJPUK010000102.1 GCA_905373785.1 uncultured Johnsonella sp.
AGATTATACCTTGAAATAGGCTATGATCAATCAAAAGATGTAGTTGATTTAGCAAAAAAAGAAGGATATGATAATATAGTGATAATAAAAGATTTGTCAGGTAGGGACAGAGGGATATCTATGAAGGTAAATTAAGATTTTGCCAAGCTCTTTGTATACTTTATACTATTAAATTTAGAAAGGATAAATTTTATGTTTGAAAATTTGGATGATATAGTCATACACTATGAAGAAGTTATGGCAGAACTTGGCAGTCCGGAGGTGGCTGATAATCAGGATAGGTTCAGAAAGCTTATGAAAGAGCAGGCGGATTTACTTCCTTTAGTAGAGACCTATACCGCCTATAAGAATGCAAAGACAGCTCAAACGGATGCACTTGAAATACTTGATACTGAGAGTGATAACGATCTAAGAGAGATGGCAAAGGAAGAACTGGCTGATGCCAAGAAAAAAGAAGAAGAACTTGAACAGAGCTTAAAGCTTTTACTCTTACCTAAAGACCCTAATGATGATAAGAATATAATGCTTGAGATAAGAGCAGGTGCCGGCGGCGATGAGGCGGCACTTTTCGCAGCCGAGTTATACAGAATGTACATTCACTATGCAGAGAGTCTTGGTTGGAAGATAGAGATGCTCAGTTTAAATGAGAACGGTATAGGCGGATTTAAGGAAGTCGTAGCTATGATCAGCGGCAAGGGTGCATATTCAAAAATGAAGTACGAGTCGGGTGTGCATAGAGTTCAAAGAGTGCCTGAAACCGAGTCCGGCGGGCGTATACATACCTCAACCGCCTCGGTAGCCGTTATGCCTGAGGCTGAAGAGGTGGATGTGCAAATAAATATGAGCGATATAAGGGTGGATGTCATGAGGGCTTCCGGAAACGGAGGACAAAGTGTAAATACTACCGACTCGGCTGTAAGACTGACACATTATCCTACAGGAATAGTTATATATGCACAGACCGAGAAATCGCAGTTGCAAAATAAGGAAAAGGCAATGACTTTGCTTAGAACAAAGCTGTATGAGATAGAGCTTGAAAAGCAGCAATCAGCAGAGTCGGCAGCAAGAAAGAGTCAGATAGGTACAGGAGACAGATCGGAGAAAATAAGAACTTATAATTTCCCGCAGGGAAGGGTTACGGACCATAGAATAAATTTAACTTTATATAAGCTGGATAAAATTATGAACGGAGATATACAGGAAATCATAGATGCCTGTATAGCTGCCGATCAAAGTGCAAAATTAAGTAAATTAAATGAGGGGTAAAGCATATGTATAAAGAAAAAAAAGACATAGACTGGAAGAACTTGGGATTTTCATACATGAGTACAGATAAAAGATATGTATCCCACTACAAAGACGGTGCCTGGGATGATGGGGCATTGGTTGAAGATGATACTGTGTGCATCAATGAATGTGCAGGAATACTGCAATACTGTCAGGAGTGTTTTGAAGGACTTAAAGCTTATACAACTAAAAAAGGTGAGGTTGTAACTTTCAGGGCGGATCTTAATGCGAAAAGAATACACGACTCCGCAAAGTATCTGGAAATGCCTGCCTTTGACAAGGATAGGTTTATAGAGGCGGTAGAGTCTGTATTAAGGGCTAATTATGCATGGATTCCTCCGTACGGAAGCGGAGCTACATTTTATATAAGACCTTATGAGTTTGCTTCGGGTCCGGTTATAGGAGTAAAGCCCTCAAATGAATATCAGTTCAGAATATTCGGTATGCCGGTAGGTCCGTATTTTAAAGGAGGTATAAAGCCTCTTAATATCTGCATAAGTAAGTTTGACAGAGCGGCAAAGCATGGAACAGGGCATATTAAGGCAGGTCTTAACTATGCTATGAGTTTACACGCCTATATGGACGCAAAGGCAAGAGGATTTGATGAAAATATGTATCTTGACAGCGCCACAAGGACTTATGTGGAAGAAACCGGAGGAGCTAACTTTATCTTTGTTACTAAGGATAATGAGGTGATAACACCAAAATCCGATACCATACTTCCCTCAGTAACAAGGCGTTCTTTACTTTATGTGGCAGAGCATTATCTGGGACTTAAGGTTTATGAAAGAGCCATCAATGTAAATGAGCTTAAAGACTTTGCGGAAGCCGGACTTTGCGGTACTGCTGCGGTAATATCTCCGGTAGGAAGAATAGTGACCGAAGAAGGCAAAGAGATACTTTTGCCAAGCGGTATGGAGGGTATGGGAAAGATAACCAAAAAGCTCTACGATACGCTTACAGGCATACAGTTAGGGGACATAGAAGCCCCTGAGGGATGGGTAAGAACAGTTATGTAGTAGTTCATACCGCTTAAACTGTAGTTCACGCTTTTTACAACATTAAACAATATTTTGAACTATAATACGTTACATAAGGTGAGTGATACAAATAAAGAGTTGGAGTGAGGGGAGAGTGGTATAGGAAGTAAGCAGGGTTAAGAGTGATATAAAAGTTAGAGTGATTAGAGCTTGTTAGAGGGTGATATAAAAGTTAGAGTGATTATAGGTTGTTAGAGAGTGATATAAAAAGTTAGAGTGATTATAGGTTGTTAGAGAGTGATATAAAAGTCAGAGTGATTATAGCTTGTTAGAGGATGATATAAAAGTTAGAACGATTAGAGCTTGTTAGAAGTGATATAAAAAGTTAGAGCAATTGGAGATTGTTAAAGAGTGATATAAAAAGTTAGAGTGTTATAAAACTGTTAGAGAGAGCAATAAAAGTTAGAGTATGAGTTTAGAGTGATAAAATTGTTACGGGTGATATAGGCGGCAGATCCTAATAAAAAAATATATAGGGTGATAGAGGAGTGCATAATACAATTATTGACTTATATGTGAGAATACATATAGGTCTTTTTTTATCTCAGGGGCGGTGAAAGGAAATAAAAAAAACCATAACTTACTTCTAAAGTAGACTGAAAAATACACTTAAAATCAGTTGTATTATTGCATAAAATAGTTGAATAATGTATACTTATATAAATTATAACTAAAAAATATTAAATCCTTGTGGTGGAGGTGATATTATGGCAAATAACGGAGTAGAGTATAAATGTCCTAAATGCACAGGTCCTTTACACTATTCGGCTGTAGAGCAAAAAATGCAATGTGAGTATTGTCAAAGTGTATTTGAGGTGGCAGAGGTTGAGGCAATGTATCAAAATGAGATACAACAAGCACAATCCGGTGAAAGTACTTCAAGCGGATGGAATCAAAATCTCACAACCGAAGAATGGACAGAGGACAATGTTAATTCTTATAATTGTAAGTCTTGTGGTGCTCAAGTTATTTCAGAAACTAATGAACTTTCTATAAATTGCCCTTATTGCAATAATCCTACAGTGCTTTTAGGAAAGTTCCGGGGTACTGTGAAACCGGATTATATTATAGGCTTTAAACTTGATAAAGCACAGGCGGTAGCAAAGCTTAAAGAACATTATAAGGGTAAGTTTTTTTTGCCTAAGGCCTTCAGTTCGGAAAACCATGTTAATGAAATAAAAGGTATGTATGTGCCGTATTGGCTTTTTAGTGGAGAAGTTGAGGGAAGTATAACTTATAAAGCTGATAAAACCTACACTAAGGAAGAGGGGGATTATAAAGTCAAAACTGTTGAACACTATAAGATACATAGAGAAGGTAAGTTCAAGTTTAATAAACTTCCTATGGATGCGTCAAGTAAACTTGACGATACCTATATGGAATCCGTAGAACCTTTTAATTATGCCGATATGGTACCTTTCAGCAGTTCCTTTCTACCCGGCTTTATGGCAGATATATATGATGTAAGTGTTGAAGATACAGCAGGCAGAATTGCAGAGAGACTGATTAACAGTATGAAAGAGAATCTCAGAAAGACTGTGAACGGATATGAAAATGTGCGCATAGACAGTGATGCCATTAATATAAGAAAAGATACGGTAAATTATGCCTTCCTGCCGGTTTGGATACTTAATACAAAGTGGAATGATAAAAACTATACCTTTATGATGAACGGTCAAACAGGCAAATTTGTAGGTGATCTTCCGGTAGATAAGGCGAAGTTCTGGATGACATTTGCCTCTATATTTGTAGGACTCAGCATTATAATTATGCTTATAATTACTTTTTCCGGCTCTGCAAATGCTGCTGAGAGAGTAAATGTAAAATATGATAATGAAATAGTTGCAGAGTATTACTCCGATACTGTGTTAAGTGATATCATAATCTAACCTACCTGAACTATAACTATATATAAGCAAATTGTGATAATAAAATAAAAAGTTAACATATGTTTGAGATTAAGTCTAAGGACAAAAGAAAGGTGGATTTATGTCTTCATATTTATTGGGTCTGGCAGGTGCGGCTATAGGAGCAATAGTTATATGCATGATACTTCGTTCAAGTATGAAAAGCGTACATAGGGCGGCAAGTGCGGCTAATTATATCGATCCCAAGGATTTTGAATTGCTTGATAAAAAAGATACCTACATAGATAAGACGGTAACAAGAGAAAGAATTCAGACAAACGATTCAAACTCGTCAAATAGAAATTCAGGAAGAAAGTAAGAAGTCGAGAAAAAACTCAAACTTAGCGAAATTTAAAAAAGTTGCCCTACATACATGAGAAATATAAAAGTTATCCGACTGTGTCGTTATTGACAAGTAGCTTTGCTCAACATATAATAATAACAAAGTTATCAAAGGGAAAAAAATGGCAACAGGAAGATATGAAATTACACACAAAAGAATACTGGAAAGTGGAAAGCTGCTGTTTCTCAAAGATGGATATGAACGAACCAATCTTAGGGAGTTATGTAAGGTTGCCGGTGTGACTACCGGTGCTTTTTATAGGCATTTTCAGGACAAGTCCGCTATTTTTAGCGAGCTTGTAGATGAAGCGGCTAATGGTTTTTTATCCAGGTTTGATATTGCACAAGGAGAATGTTTTGATTACATAGACGAGGGCAATACGGATGAAGTTTGGAAGATCTCATTAGAAACCGTTACGGACTTTATTCACTATGTGTATCTGCACTTTGATGCATTTAAACTTATTCTCTGTTCTTCTGACGGAACAAAATACAGTAATTATATTGATTGGCTTGTTGAGTGGGAACTGAGCAGTATCTATCGTATGTTTGATGTGTTGGATGCAAAGGGCATTTCGTACCGTCGTGCAACTCATAATGAGTTGCATATGATACTTCATGCTTACTATGCCTGTCTTTTTGAAACTATATTACATGATTTAAGTGAGGAAGAAGCCTTGGCTTCTGCAAAGAGTTTGGCAGAATTTTTTTCTGCAGGCTGGAGACAATTACTCGGATTTTAGTACTGCCACAGCAATGTGGCAGATTTTTAGAAACAAAAAGATAACTAAGTAAGCAATCTAAGTTATCTTTAAATTGTTTTAAAATAAGCAGACCAATTAATATGTTTGCGCTATCTTACAGTGTTTCGAATAAATTTTATAACTTCAGGAGGTATTTGTAATGCAAAGTAATAAGTTAAATGCGAAAGATCTAATCAATGTCGGAATTTATACCGCTATTTATCTGGTGGTATTTTTTGCAGTAGGCATGTTAAATGCTATTCCTATACTATATCCACTGGAATATATTTTATCTCCTATTGTAACAGGGGTACCGTTTATGCTGTTTTTAACTAAGGTAGAAAAATTTGGAATGGTTTCAATCATGGGAACTATTCTTGCTCTATTCTGGTATCTGATGGGCTACACCTATATTCCAACCATCACATATATTTTAACCGGTGTGTTGTCCGATCTGGTGTTCAGTCTTGGAAAATATAAAAGCTTTAAATTTGATATTATCGGCTACTGGATCTTTTCTTGCGGCATGCTGGGTTGTGCCGCACCTATGTGGCTTATGAGTTCTACCTATATGGAACAGGTAAGAAAGACGATGGGAGATGAATATGTTGTAGGAATCAGTAAATACATGCCTTCATGGATGGGGTTTGCAGGAATAGGTATAATTTTGGTTTCCTCTGTAATTGGAACACTTCTTGGAAGGAAGATGCTTAAAAAGCACTTTGAAAGAGCAGGTATTGCCTAAATGAAAGAGAATGTAATATATCAGCCGCCTAAACATAAGGGAGTATATCTTGATCCTCGTACAAAAGTTCTTTTTATGTTTGTGCTTGCAAGCTTGATATTTTTTGTACATGATAAGCTTCTTTTAAATTGTGTGCTTGTGTTTATTCCGATAGTTTTGCTGCTTTCAGCTCATAGTTATCGTCCGGCTTTTATTTATGGCGGTTTATTTATAATCGCTGTACTTACAAAGTTATTTCATGGAAAAATGGAATTCCCGTATTTGATAGCGATGATATTAGGGCTTATTGTTGAACTTATATTTCGATTCTTCCCGGTATTTATGTTTGGATATTATATTATAAAATCTACAAAGCCGAACGAGTTTATATCCGCCATGAACTTGTGGAATGTTCCGGAAGCTTTTATTATTCCGATTTCAGTGGTTTTTCGCTTTATACCTACTTTGAGTGAGGAAAGCAGGTCTATTGAAAATGCCATGCGAATGAGAGACATAAGATTCGGAACTCCTAAGTTTTGGAAGAATCCTATGATGATTTTGGAATATAGAGCTATTCCTTTGATGATGTCGATAGCAAAAATAGGTGAAGAACTTTCTGCCGCTGCATTGTCGAGAGGACTTGGCGGACTGAAAAAAAGAACTTGTTTGGTAGATCTTAAATTTGGTGTCTATGACTTTATAGTGGCGGTACTTACAGTTCTTTTAATTGTGTGGGCAGCAATAGGGAGGATATAAGTATGGTAGTACTGAAAAATGTGTCTTTTTCTTACCACACAGCGGAGCATAATTCCGGCGTATATGATATAAATTTAACTATTCCTTCCGGGCAAGTTGTCTTGTTTTGCGGAGCTTCCGGTTGCGGAAAGACTACCGTCACCCGTTTGATCAACAAACTTGCACCTTCTTACTATTCGGGAGAGCTGAAGGGAGAGGTACTGATAGATGGCGTAGATTCTTCCAAGACAAGTTTGTATGAACTCTCAAAGAAAATAGGTTCGGTCTTTCAGAATCCACGCTCGCAGTTTTTCAGTGTGGATTCTACAAGTGAAATAGCTTTCGGTTGTGAAAATACCGGAGTAGCAAGGGAGGAAATGTATAGAAGAATTGGACAGGTAGCTGACAGTCTTAATATTGAACACCTGCTTGACCGCAATCTTTTTGCACTATCAGGCGGAGAAAAGCAAAAAATTGCCTGTGCTTCTGTTGCGGCAATGCAGCCGGAGATTTTTATTCTTGATGAACCTTCTTCAAATTTGGATCTGCACACAATTTTTGATCTTAAAGAAGTGATACGAAAATGGAAAGAACAGGGTAAAACAGTTATTATTGCCGAACACCGTCTGTACTATCTGATGGAGCTTGTAGACAGAATAATATATATGGAAAACGGTAGAATAGTTAGGGATTTTCCTGCAGATGAATTTAAAAAAATTAAGGAAGAAGAGTTGCATCAAATGGGACTTCGCTCCGGAAAACTTATTAATTTTAAGATAAAAGAAAAT
>CAJPUK010000103.1 GCA_905373785.1 uncultured Johnsonella sp.
GCATAGCCGGATCGGGGTGGTGAGTAGAACCGCACACCGGACAGCTCATACCCTCTTCCAAGCCCTTTGCCAAAATTCCGGCTCTGCTGTACTCAAGGATCTTTTCGGCATTTGCCCTTTCTTTATCCGCCTCATCAAAGCTTTCCCTTGCGCTTTTATAATCCGCCTCGATTTTAATCTGCTGATTTCTGCTCTTACTTATATCCTTAAGCCTTAACTCAATAAGCTTTATTTTTTCATTCAAATCATTAAGTGCCTTACTTTTTATAAGCACATCCTTATATTCTTCGGGCTTTGACTTTAGGCTTTCATATATATTTTTTAGGCTTTCTGTCCTTTCTTCCAATTTTGTTTCGGATAGCTCTAAGCTTGCTTTTTTTAAATCAAGGTTTACTTTTTTCTCTCTAAGAAGTTTTATTTCTTCTTTTAATCTATCCCTAAGCTTATAATCCTCTTTTTCTTCCTCTATCTTTTGCGCTTCTCTTTTTTTATTTTCTGCAAGTTCTTTATTTTGCATACTGTCTGTAAGCTTTGACTTTGCCTCTTCTTCACTTGCCAAGTTTTCTTTGAGCTGTTCTTTTTTACTTTTTATACTTTCATCTGTACGGCTTTTTTCTTTTTGCTTTATGGTCAAATTTTGATAAACCGGTGCAAGTATTCGTGTTGCAGTTTTTTGTTTAGCTAAAAGACTTTTAATGCTTTCTATTTTAAGCTTTTCTTCTTTTAGCTCCTTTTCTTCTTTTTCAAGAAGCTCAAGACGCTCTAAAAAAGCATTATTAACTTTTGCCAAAGTAAGTTTTTCTTGCTCCTGTTTTAAATCCTTTTCCGCTTCTTCACATCTTACTAAGCAAAGCTCTAACTGCTCTTTATTTTCCTTGTTAATATTTTGGATCATCTCAAATAAGCCTTCGAGACCAAATTCTACTCCCCCGGCTGATATTTTTTTACTTAACTCATCAAATTCCTTCTTAAAGGCAGACTCATCCATAAGTAAAACATCATTAAAATACTGACCGATACTTATCTCCTGTCTACTACGGCTCTTATTTGCCGCATCCATACGGTCTTTTAGCTTGAATTCAACATTCCTATAGCAAGTTGTTGAAAAAATTGTACGAAGTATCTCCGTTCTTTCGTCTGTCTTTGCATTTAAAAGGCTTAAAAATTCTCCTTGAGCAATCATAGCTATTTGCTTAAATTGTTTCTCATTTATATGTAAAAGCTCATAGACTGCATTATTAACATTGGAAACGCCTTCTATAGGAGCAGCATTTTCTTCACAAAAACATGCACTTTCCTTTTCCTCTATTACTCCGCTTCCACGCTTTTTAGCCCTTTCATAAGGCGGAGTACGGAGTATATGGTAGTTTTTTCCCTGATGTGAAAAATAAAAATCAACAAAGCTTTTCACATCTTCCTTAGCGTACTCGCTTCTTAAATTCTTGGTATCACGATAACTTCCGCTGACCGTTCCGTACAGGGCAAAGCATATAGCATCAAAAATAGTTGTTTTACCTGCACCGGTATCTCCGGAAATCAAAAATAAGCCCTTTTCACCAAAATCATCAAAGCTTATTTCAGGCATTTCTTTAGCATAAGGACCTATTCCACTTATAATTAACTTAATCGGCTTCATTTCCTACCCCCACTTCTTTAGCAGCCCACTTCATAATCTCAAGCTCTTCTTCACCCATATCACAGCTATACATCTGCATATAGAAATCCTTAATCAACTCGTCAAAGGTCTTATTTTGAGTAATTCTTGTTATATCAACATTCTCGATTTCTTTTGTATGAGAATTGTCATAATCTATCTTTACGGTGTTGGGATAATACTCACGGAAAATCCCCATAGCATCATTTACTATATCTTCATTTGTCAAAGTTGCATATATAAAGTCATTTTCCATACTTATATTCTTTTTATCCAAAAGATTTTTTATATTTCCCCTTAAATGTCTTATATCACGCATAGGGAGCAAGAGAGCAAATTCTACCAAAAGCTCTCCCTTGTCTTTAAAAGTAATAATAGGCACCGACTTATTATTATTAACTTCGCTAAGTGAGTATTTTAGGGGTGAGCCTGAGTAACGGATATGTTTAAGACCTACTGATTGCGGCGAATGTATATGCCCCAGAGCCACATAGTCAAACTCAGCCAGACTTCCATAGCCTATTTTTTCAACCATTCCTACATTATGTACGCTCAAACCCTCGGAACCGGCAATCTCAGGATCGTCTTTGCCTGCCACAAACTGATGAGCAACAAGAATATTTCTTTTACAGGCATCAAAATCCGAGTGTTTAATTATAGTCCTCACTGCCATATCATAAGAGTCAATTTTTTCCTCAGGGAAAAAGTGCTGAACCTGTGAAGCTTTTACAAAGGGCAGGAGATAGATATTAAGCTCTCCGAACTCATCATATAAGCTGTATTTTTTAAGTATTCCGTTGAATTTTGAATTGATATAAATGTTATTTGATTCAAATAAAGAACTGCCGAAATTAAGTCTTTCATCAGAGTCATGATTTCCGCTTATCATGTAAGTTTTTATGCCGGTCTCAACCAACCTTTTTAAAAAATAATCTAAAAGCTGTACCGACTTCTCCCCCGGAATAGCTTTGTCATACACATCTCCTGCTATCAAGAGTACATCAACCGACTTTTCCTTTATTAAGTTAAGGATTTGTTCCAATATGTACTTCTGATCTTCATACAAGTCAAAGTCTCCTAAGGACTTGCCTATATGTAAATCCCCCAAATGCATTATTTTCATAATGAACTCCTTATATGCTATTTTTAAACTTATATTCTTAAATAATTGTTAAAGTTTTAACATCCACTTACAGGCACTCTCTTTTCGGTTTTAGTATGTTTTTGATTTTATATCTTTATCTGTAAAGCACAGTATCACTTTAGCTTCAATCAAATACATATAATCTGCTGTCAAGACCGGCTTTATCTATCCGAATCTTTTACCTTTCGTATCTTATTCATCTCCTCTTTGCAGACTTTCCATTCCCTGTCTGTAAGTATCGATATATACTATAGGAGCTACCAGTATGTATATAAAAAATATTATTAATGCAATACCTATAAGCTTAACTATAAATCCCGCTACCGTCTTCATTTAAGCCTCCTTTAAAGTAACCTTAATATATTAGCTATAATACATCATCTTAAACACAAAAACAACATACATAAAATTATTCATAAGCTGTATTTGGGTTGTTTATATGGTATACTATATATAGACTACACACGTTATTTTTCAATTTTATCAAGTTGTGATTATTAAGGAGGGATTTCCGATGAACGATATAAAGAAGACCATCCGGGAGCTTAATCTAGAGGATGACTTTTTGTTTTCCAAGGTCATGGCTGATAATGAAATTTGTAAAAGGGTACTTGAGCAAATATTAAATATTTCTATAGAAAAAGTTGTTTCTCTTTACACTCAAAGAACGATAGATATGTTGCTTGAGGGAAAGGGAGTCCGTCTTGATGTCTATGTTAATGATAATAAAGGGACTGTATATAATGTAGAAATGCAAAGGGCAAAAATAAGGACTTGGCAAAAAGAACAAGATACTATCAAGGAAATATAGATTTAGATTTGATAAGTTCCGGAAAACCTTACAATGACCTAAGAAAAACTTATATAATATTTATATGCACATTTGATTTTTTTAATGACGGAAGGCATATATACACATTTGAGAATATTTGTCGTGAGAATCAAAAAATCAGTTTAGGAGATGAAACAACAAAAATATTCCTTAATACAGCAGGAACTCGTGATGATATCAGTAGTGATATGAGAGATTTTTTAACATATATAGAAAATACAAGCGAAGAATTCGCTTTTAAATCACAAAACAGACTGTTAACGGATATTCAAAAGAAAGTAGATGCAATAAAGTCCAGTAAAGAAACGGAGGTGGAATATATGACATTATTAGAAAGGGACAGGGAAAATAGGGAACTTGGCTCAATCCTTACTCTAAATATAATAAAACTGTATAACAAAGGAATGGATAGAAACCAAATAGCCAAAGAACTTCATATAGATATAGAAATAGTAGACAAGATAATTAATAATTATGAAGAAATGTGATATAGCCGTTTCTTAGAAAAACCAAAACTGAAATCTTAAAGGGAGTATATCAGTTCATAAGAATAAAATACTCCCTTTACCTCTTTTTATGGTTTCATATAATCTTCAAGATTTATTATATCATCTAACGCCTCAACACTGTTAATATAGCTGAGTTCCGGAGCAACTTTAAGTTCCATTGTTTTTATAAGTAAAGACAATATCCTTTGCCGTTAATTTATCTCCATTATGAAAAATACATTATCTCGTATCGTAAAATCCCAAACCAATCCGTCGTCCTATACCTTATAAGCAGTTGTAAGATCATCTACAAGTTCGCTATTTTTATCAACACGCATAAGAGTAGACTGCAATAAAGTAAACATACCTCATGTACCCCAAGCGGTACACGGATCGTACTCTGTTTCAACTCTTGTAAACAAAATGGCTATCCGCCTTTAAAACAGGGGGTATTTGTAAATCTATCCTATTTTCGCATCTTCAAGCCCAAGTACTTCTCCAAGCCTTAACTTGCCTCTTGCCGCTTGCATAACATTATCGATTTTAGAAAGCTCATTTAAAAGATTTCTTTCTTCATCCGTTGTAGTAAGCACCTTATGTATACCGCCGTTTTTTATAACTATTCGCCTGTCTGCCATAAGTGCCAAAAGCGGATCGTGTGTTGCCATTAAAACTATCTTATCCTGTGAAACCAAAAGTTCAAGTGCTTTACGTCTGTCTATGCCGGCATTTTCTATCTCGTCAATAAGCACTATGGGAGAGGTACTTAAAATCGCCGTATCCGCTATCATCAAGGCTCTTGACTGTCCGCCGCTTAGAGCTGTTACCGGAGTATCTATGGCAAAGGACTCACCGGCAAGCTTATTAGCCGCCTCCAGAATTTTCTTCATAACTTCTTCTTTATTCTCCACCATACGGCTTTCCGCATGCATCTGCACAAACTCACCTACTTTTAAGTCCATAACAAAGTTCATATTTTGTGATAATTGTGCAACCAACTTATTTGTAGAAGAATATCTCCACTTAGGGTCGGGCTTTTCATCATTAATAAGTATGAATCTGTTTGTAGGAGTATCACCCTGTGCCGCCCACTCGATATCTGCAAGCAGCCTGCTCTTTCCCGAACCGGTAGGTCCCACTATGGATACTATCTGCGAAGGAAGTATATTAAGTCTTTCAAAACCTTCCTTTTCTCCGCTTTTATTAGTTCCCGGAAGTATGCTTAACATACTTATAAGGTCTGTCTTTTTTAAGCCCAGGAACTCCTGCATCTGCTCTATATAGGTATAAAGCTCCTCCGCCAGCGTATCTGTATTGATTGCCTTATCTTCTATCTCTTCTTCACTGAGAGTTTTTAAGAACTCTTCAAAAGTAAGTTCCTCCTTGGAACTTATATCAAGTCTGTTTTGCTCTATAAATTCAAGTGCAAAAGGATATTCTTCTATAAGCTTTTTTATTGAATACTCTCTCATTTAATCCTCCCACACCATTTTCTTAGTATTTCCAAGCTGATAGCTTTCACCTATTCTGGTCTCACCAAGACAGTAAGAACATACTGCCGAAGGCATAGGGAATCTAAGCTGCATACCCTGTACCGATGAGATATTTTGCTCATCATCATATAACAGTGTGCTAAGCTCATAAGCTCCCTGTCCGCTTAATCCGTTCACATTCATAACAAATGCCTTGGGATTTACCGCATTGACTCTTGAAGAAAAAACCTCTCTTTCAGCCTGAGATACTATATCTCCCTTGGTAATCACCACTATATCCGCAGCCTTAAGCATGGGACCTATCTTTTTAGGTGTATTGATACCTGAAAGATTATCAATAACACAGACTCCCTTTACATCCTTAAGATAGGGTGAACATCTGTTGCAAAGTCCGGCAGACTCGCTGATAAGCAAATCCAGTTCCTCCTTAACACCCCATTTTACAACACCTTCTATATTGGATGCAAAAAAGTGATCGGGACAGATACCGCCTGAAAGCCCCTTTTTCACAGGTATATCGGCTTTTTCATATAATACATCATCATCTGTATACAAACAGTCAAACTTTACCACTCCTACCTTTAAGCCTCTTTTCTTAAAAGAATCTATTGTTTTAAGTATTACAGAGGTCTTACCTGATGAGGGCGGTCCTGAAAATATCGTTAAATTCATTACTTTCCTCCTTGGGCGGCAAAGAATATTTTTTCCAATTCTTTTAACTCTTCTCCGATATCATTATTATGCAAATAATCCCATCCTGCCCAGACAAACTTTTGATCCTTACTTATCTTATTATCAATTCCTTTTACAGTAGTCGGGAACTTACCCTCTCCGGCAAGCACTTCTCCCATCTCGCTTGAGAAGATAAAGTCAACAAGCGGCTTTATCTTATCCTTACTCTTAGTCTTGGTTAAGAGGAAAATAGGGCTGATTATAGCTCCCTCCTTTGGCCATACAAGCTCCAGCGGTCCTCCTTCTTTTGCCATCCATGTAAAGAAGTAAGGCATAATAGTTACTGCAACTTTGCCTGATTTGTTGGTATTCTTAACCATCTGTGCCGGATGCATACTGCTAAGCAAAGACTTTCCAAGCTTTTCAACACCCTCTCTTCCATACATTGAGTTCATTCCAAGCATTATCGCATTAAAAAGATCCAGATCTCTTACCGGAAGTGATACCGAATTTTCAAACTCGGGCTTTAAAAGATCCGCCCATGATCTTGGATACTCTCTGTCGCCAAGTACTTCTTTGTTAACCATAAATATAGCCGGCACTACTCCGATAATAGTATACCTTTTCTTAGGATCTCTTAGGTCTATATAGTCATTTTCAAAGACCTCATTAATATGCTCCACTCCGGTTATATCGCTGAATGAACCGTCTTCCATATATCTTCCCATAAGCTTTTTATCAAAGAAAAGTTCAAAACCTGCCGACATATATACATCATCCAGTTCATCTACGGATTTACTGTTTTCTATAACGGTCTTTATATCCCCGAGTCCCATAGTCGCAGCCTGTAAGTCAAGATTTACCTTATAATCCTGAGCGGATACAAAGGAATTCATCTTTTCTATTATTTGCATCTTGATGGGGCAGGGAAGTACTCCGGACACGCTGTAGAGCGCATCTTCGCTGTGTACCTTTACTGCTTCAAGACCGGTAGAAAAGTCTTTGGCTCTTTCCTTATCCTCTATAATTGCAAGCATTTCTTTTTCAAAACTTTCAGCATCTATATGCTTTGATTTAAGGGCAAGCTCTACCGATATAGTCTTTCCTATTGTCTTTCTCATAAAATCGTTTCTTAAATTCTCAAAACCCTTTGACGCAAATAAATCTATAAGTTCAGGGTACTTTTCCGTAACATCATATACCTTATCTGTCATATTAAAATATTTATTCATTATAATCCTCCGATCTATAATCAAGTTAAAATC
>CAJPUK010000104.1 GCA_905373785.1 uncultured Johnsonella sp.
TCAGTAACAAAAAAGTGCCGTATTTATACGGCTTGGACGTTTCGCAAACGCCTATATCCTTACAACAAGAAAGGAGCAAGGAACTATGAAAGGGCAGCAGATAACTAATATAAGAAAAGCGGTTTGTATAATGGCTAATGAGTTAAGAAAGACCGGATTAAACTTGTCTGCTGCATTTGTAAAGGCATGGAGACGAGTAAAAGAAAGCATGACAGTAAGAGCAGCCGGGGTTACATTTAAGAACAGGCAGGAAATATTAAAGTTTTTATCACAATTCAAGCTTGAGGACTTAAACATAAGCCTTAAAAGAGAGCCTGATAACGCTTATGATCATAACGCAATACAGGTTATAGCTCATATCAAGTCAATAAGGAAACAAGCACATATAGGATACATTCCTAAGGGCTTAAGCAATGAATTAGCAAAGGTAATTGATAAGGGGGTGAATATAACGGCTAATATGTTAGGAGTAATAGGCGGATACTCATATAAAGAGAGTTACGGACTGCTGTTAAACATTTCCATATAAATGTATGCAATAACAAAGCAAATGTATACGGTAACGGAATTAACAGTTACAGAAATAATATACTAAGAGAGGTGAAAGCATGAAAGTAGGCATAAAAGAAGTGAAAGCGGATAGTATAGAGCTTGAAGAAATAGCCGGCAGGATTGAAGATGTATATAAGGCAGCTGAATGTATGTTTGAATACAGCTTTATAAAAGAATATTTTGATAATTCCAAGTATGACAGTGAATTTTACAAGGATAAGGCAAGAATACAATATTATATATTAGGTGGTGAGATCATAGCTATGGGTGATGCTTTAATGGAGTTAAGAAATTATATAGGAGGATTGACAAATGGTAAGAGACACAGCGGAACGCATGATTAAACATAATTTAGATAAAATTGATGATAACTGGATAAGATTTTTCTGGGCTGTAGTTGCTAGAGAATTAAACAAAAGAGAAAAGACACGAAGAGAGGTAAAACATGGATAAGGGG
Source organism: uncultured Johnsonella sp. (assembly GCA_905373785.1). GTDB lineage: Bacteria > Bacillota > Clostridia > Lachnospirales > Lachnospiraceae > Johnsonella. Next base: position 1,010 of record CAJPUK010000104.1, read on the forward strand.
CTTATATTTAAAACTTTACTGGATGTAGCACATAGCAAAGGTTACAGGGTTTCATTTGTACCGTTCCAAGCTTATAACGGCAGAGTACAAGGCGACAGGATAGGTATAAGAATAGATTTAAGTATAGAAGATATAAATTATGTGCTTGCACATGAATTAGCACATATACATTTACATACTGGCAATCTATTAGGCAGCGATATAGAAAAAGAGTGTGAAATACAGGCAGATAAGGCGGCGAATATGGTATTAGATGTATTACAAAGCGTATAGGCAAACAAGTATAGTAACCCCCTTGCACCTCTACCAATTCACAAGTGCAAGGGGATAACAAAAATCCTATTGGTATAAATAAAACACCCCTGCACTGCTGCAGCAACGCAAGGGCGAAGTCAAGCCCATTGGTATAATAGAAACCTAATTAACCGCATTTGTATCGATTATACAAAACAGAAAGGAATTATAAGAACTATGGTAAACAAGACTTTAGATATGATAAGTGAGATAGAACTAACATTAGGGTACATTGATACAATGGCTTTCGATAGTCTAATACCTGAATACTTTGATAATAAAGACTATCAAGAGTCAAGGTATTATACTAATAAAGCCGGATTACAATATAGCATACTTAAGCAGTACATAGCTAAGCTTGATGAAGATGTAAGAAAACTAAGAAAATATGTGCATACGGCTAAGCAGTGTAGGCAATAATAGGCATTAAAAACTAAGCATACTTCCTTAAGGGGGTGTGCTTTTTTATTTCCGGAGCTGCTGCCATTTGAAGAAAAAAAGTAAAGGTGATATAATTTGCATAGCAATTAGGCAGCAGGAGCGGAAAGGGAGCAAGTACATATGACAGCTAAGGAGTATTTAGGACAAATTAGGTATTTAGAGGGCTGTATTAAAGCTAAAATCCTTATAAAGGAACAAATAAGAGCAATGGCAGAAAATACGACAGTAAGCTTATCAGAGAAAGTACAAGCAAGTAATCTACATGATCAAGTTTCTGATAATGCTATAAGAATTGTAGAATTAGAGGAACTTATAAATAAAGACATATCTAAGTACATAGACCTTATAGGAGAGATCAGGGAAAAGATAGAAATACTTTCAGATGATAGGTATAAAATCATATTGTCAATGTACTATTTATCAAATAAGACTTTTGAAGAGGTAGCAGAGCTTATTAATAAGTCTTACCAATGGGTACATAAATTACATAAAGCCGCACTAAAAGAACTTGATAAAATACTGCTGCCGGATGCCGCATAGCAACTAAGTAAAATTGATAATAAAATGATAACAAGAAATAAAAAAGAGGGCTGTTTTTTTTAACAATGCCCTTTACAGATATAATAAATACATATAATATTATAAAATAAATAGGGCTACTATACTGTAGCAATATATAATAGATTGATTTTATAAAAGGGGATTCTACTATGAAACTAACTACTCTTAGGGAGATTTTTACAAACTCTTCAAGCTTTTTAGACAAGGAAGTATCTATAGGCGGATGGGTAAGGAGCAACAGAGACTCTAAAGCATTCGGTTTTCTTATGATAAGTGACGGTACTTTTTTTGAACAAATACAGATTGTATATCATGACAGTTTAGCTAATTTTTCCGACATAAGCAAGGTAAATGTAGGAGCTGCTCTTGTTATCACAGGAAAACTTATAGCCACTCCCAATGCAAAGCAAGCCTTTGAAATACAGGCAACACAGATAAGTATAGAGGGACCTTCATCCTCAGACTATCCGCTGCAAAAGAAAAGGCATACTCTTGAGTATCTTAGAAGCATACAACACCTAAGACCAAGAACCAATACCTTCCAAGCAGTATACAGGGTTCGCTCCCTTATAGCCTTTGCCATACATGAGTTTTTCAGATCAAAGGACTTTATATATGTTCATACTCCTATTATCACCGGCAGTGATACCGAAGGTGCCGGCGAGATGTTTCAGGTAACTACTCTTCCTGTAGGAAGTTGCCTTGGTGAAGACGGCAAGGTGGATTATTCCAAGGACTTCTTCGGCAAAGAAACCTCACTTACTGTAAGCGGTCAGCTGTGTGGAGAGGTATTTGCACAGGCTTTTAGGAATATCTATACCTTCGGACCTACTTTCCGTGCGGAAAACTCCAATACCACAAGGCATGCCGCCGAGTTTTGGATGATAGAGCCTGAGATGGCATTTGCCGATCTTAACGACAACATGGATGTGGCAGAGGAGATGTTAAAATACATTATACGCTATGTACTTGCCAATGCTCCTGAAGAAGTAGCCTTCTTTAACGAGTTTGTTGACAAGGGACTTTTAGAAAGGCTTGAGCATGTATCAACTTCTTCTTTTGGCAGAATAACTTATACCGAGGCTATTGAGATCCTTGAAAAGAACAATGCAAACTTTGAGTATAAGGTTTCATGGGGTTGTGATTTACAAACAGAGCATGAAAGATACTTAACCGAAGATGTATTTAAAAAGCCTATCTTCGTAACAGACTATCCGAAGGATATCAAAGCCTTTTATATGAAACTGAATGATGATCAAAAAACCGTTGCGGCTATGGACTGCTTAGTTCCGGGAATAGGCGAGATCATCGGTGGAAGTCAGCGTGAAGATAACTACGAAAAGTTGGTTAAGCGTATAGAAGAGATGGGTATGAAGATAGAGGATTATGACTTCTACCTCGATCTTAGAAAGTACGGCTCAACAAGACATGCAGGTTTCGGTCTCGGCTTTGAAAGATGCGTAATGTATCTTACAGGTATGGGAAATATTCGTGATGTACTTCCGTTCCCGAGAACTGTAGGCAGTTGTGAATTTTAATCAGTATTTATAAAATAATAAAACCGGTGTAATGTATTAATGTATCATTGATATTTAGCCTTATTACTGCTTTGTTAATAGATTGTAATAAACACATAATAAAGGGAATCGAGATTTACTCTACTATTACAGATATTAATTAAATATCAATAATGCATTATATTAGTGCATTGTTTTCAAAATAGGCATATCAAAAACTCTGAGTATTTTTCTTAGTGTGTGCATCAAAAAACACAGGTGTAGTATGTGTTATACTAAAGGTTTTAATGTATGCGATCCGGAAAGAGGCAAGTTGTTCGGTATGCTTATTTAAAAACAGTGCACCGCTTTCTTGCCGGCTTTTCAGTTAACAAGGCTAAGTAACTGTTACAGTTAATCCAATATTCATCTTCGTCAAAAAACTAAAAATATTTAAATTTTTTTATAAATCAGACGAAAATGAATACCGTAGTAGCCTGATAAATATACACCTGAAAGCAAGCTTTCATTTACTATATTATACATGTGTATCTAAGCTGACTGAACTGTCGGGTAACTGTAAAATCAACTCATATTGTTAATTTTTTTATCCTATGAAAGGACCTTATTTATGAAGTTTATACATACGGGAGATATACACTACGGTATGCGACCCGATGTTTCAAAGCCCTGGGCTAAGGAGAGGTACACGGCTGTCAAAGAAGTACTTGGTAAAATTGTAGATGAATGTAAGAAAAGGCAGGTTAATTGCCTTTTTATTTCCGGTGATCTTTTTCACAAACAGCCTCTTAATAAGGATTTAAAGGAAATCAACTATCTTTTTGCTACGATACCCAATACAAGAGTGATAATAATAGCCGGCAATCGTGATAAGATTACTGAAAATTCCAATATACATGACTTCCCCTGGGCTGAAAATGTGTATTACATAACTTCCAATGAAATGCAGGGCATTTACTTTGCAGATATCAATACCGAAGTATTCGGATTTTCATACCACTCTAAAGAGCTTAAGACCAGACTTCTTGACGATATCGTAGCTCCTTCAAGCAATCGTATACATATACTCATGGCCCACGGCGGTGATTCATTACATCTGCCCTTTGATAAAGAGGATTTGATAAGCAGCGGTTTCAGTTATATAGCACTGGGACATTCACATAAGGCGGAAGTATTCGGTTCTAACCTTATGGCTTATTGCGGCTCTCCCGAACCTTTAGATGTCAATGAGAGCGGTGCACATGGTTTCTTTTACGGTGAGATATCGGATTTTTCAAGAGAAGTGTCACGCTTGGACTTTATTCCTATTGCGGACATTGAATATATCCCCTTGGTCATCAACGTAAATACAAATACAAGTAATACTGAACTTATCGGCAGTATCAGTGATGAAATAACAAAGCGTGGTGCAAAGCATATTTACAAACTAACTATACTTGGTGTCAGAAATCCTTATATAGACTTCGACTTGGACAGCCTGCATGAGAATTTTCGTATTGCGAAAATTATAGATGATTCCGAACCTATGTATGATTTTGCAAAACTTTTTAGCGAACACTCCAATGATATGATAGGTTTTTTTATAAAGGAATTAAATAGAGAAAACATATCAAGGCTTGATAAAAAAGCTCTGAACTATGGTGTATCCGCCCTACTGAAAACTATAGATAAAGGAGTGTAATTTATGAAAATTTTAGAACTTCATATAAATAGTTTTGGTAAACTAAAAAACAAACATATACGCTTTTCAGATAAGTTTAATCTTGTATACGGTTATAATGAGAGCGGTAAATCTACCGTACATAGCTTTATAAAAGCTATGCTTTTCGGTATGGAACGTACAAGAACAAGAGCACATAAAAATGACACATGGTCAAGATATTTGCCTTGGAATGATGGCGGTAATTACTCAGGCAGTATGAGGCTCAGTTACAAAGATAATATCTATCGTATCGAAAGAGATTTTAGCAGGCAGGCTCAAAAACCCCTTACACTTATTAACGAGACCAAAGGTAAGGAAGTAGAATCACCACAGAATTTTATTAATAATAAATTTCTTAATAATATGTCTTTACTTGCCTATGACAATACCGTAAGTATCAGTCAGTTAAAAAGCAGTACCGATCATGATATGGCAATTGAGCTCAAAAACTATATAGCCAATATGAATAACTCGGGTAATCCCGTTATTAATACCGAAAAAGCTTTAGATATGCTAAAAAAAGAAAGAAGAGCTTATGCGGTAAAGATAGTACCTGAAGCCGGTAAAAATTATGCTTCCAATCTAAGTACCATAAGGACTATAGAAAATAACTTAAGTATCCCAAAAAACAGCTCTAAGGCGGAGAATCTGCTTCTTGATAAACAAAGACTTGATATGCAAATAGATAAACTTATTGTCAGCAAAGAAGAGCTTATTTCCGGGCTTTCCGCAAGCAAACAAAAACTTAACGATAAGTCCGTATCAAATGCCTTGGACATAGAAAACCGTAAGAAAAAAGCACAGGACTTATTTGAAGCTTATCACAATTTTATATCAACCGGCAAGTTTGGTATGTATAAATTTGCCTCTGTTGTTTCCTGGGTACTTTCGGCAATATTTGCAATATTTATTGTATATATGTACTTATTTAATAAAATTACAAAACTTAGCTCTCCTATGTCATCCTCACGTAATATTACTATGATTTTTCTTGTTATGGCTTTTATAATAGCCCTGATATCCGCTTTGATGTGTATGTTTGCCTATTTTAAGGACAAGAATTCTTTGGAACAATACTTAAATGATTTATATGAACTTCTTAATATACATACAAGAGCATCTATAGAGCCCGGTTTGTCTGCATTTAACTCGCAAATGGACAAACTTTTAATCGTGCTTGACGAAGTAAATGCAAAGCAACAAAGCCTTGATAAGTTAAATAAAGAAATATCCGAGTTAAATGTCAAAAAGCAATCAATTATAAGCGGTATAGACAGTTCTAACCGTTCTATATGGGAACAGGAGAAAGAAATTGAGCGACTTGCCGAGTTAAATGACGAAAATGAAGCACTTAAAGCTATAATAGATGAGAACGAACGCTTACAGTTTGAAGTAGATGCCCTTGATCTTTCCATAGAAACTATAGAAAGCCTTTCCACAACTATAAAGGATTCTTTCGGTGTATATCTTAATAAAGAGGCATCCGGGTTTATAAAAGGTATTACCGGCGGTATATACGACTCCATGTCCATAGATGAGAATTTGGATATATTCTTAAATACCAAATCCAAGCTTATACCTATGAATCAAATGAGCAGTGCAACTATAGACCAGATTTACCTTGCACTTAGACTTGCTACTGCCGGATTAATGAACAAAGACAAGTTGCCGCTGTTTTTAGATGACAGTTTTGTAAACTACGATAATTCAAGGCTTAGATCAGTACTTGATTACCTGTATAAAAATTATAAATCTCAAATTATTATGTTTACCTGCCATACAAGAGAAGAGGAAACTCTGCGTTCAATGGGTGTGAAATTTAGTCTCCTGAAAATATAATTTATCGGGGAGTTAGCAACATAAACAATTAAATAGCGTAATTAACAGAAACACTCCCCTCACCTTCCCCTTGAC
>CAJPUK010000105.1 GCA_905373785.1 uncultured Johnsonella sp.
GCCGGAGTTTTGACCGAATTTTGTAAAATACTTCTTAAGCTTGTATTCCGTTCTTCAAGTACGGCTTTTGTAGGTGAGCTTGCGAATTTTACTGTAGGTTGCAGCCTTATACTGCCGGCAAGCTTTTTCTATCTATTTAATAAGGGTAAGAAAAATGCATTGATTGCCTGTGCTATAGGAACTTTGTGTATGACAGCCTTCGGTTCTGCATTTAATGCAATATATTTATTGCCGAAGTATGCACAAATGTTCGGACTTCCGATACAGGAATTTGTAAACATGGGAAATGCAATAAATCCGGCAATAAATTCCGTTTCAACCTTTGTGCTTTTCTCTGTGGTACCGTTTAACTTATTAAAGGGAGTGGTGGTTTCAGTAGTTACACTGCTTCTTTATAAAAGACTGCGTTTTATATTTAAGTCTTAGTGCATAGTTCGCAAAATAAGTATACCAAAAACGATGAATATTTTTTGAGTGTACACATAAAAAAAACGGAGTAGTGAGTCTACGCTTAGATTCTCTTATGTATGCAATCAGGGAAAGAGCTATGTTATTCAGTATACTTATTTAAGAAATGATGCACCAAAAGACACGGATTGACCGACATAGTTTTTAAAAATCAATCTTAGGCTTATAAGATTTTAGTAATTAATGATATATTATATTTTGGTAATTATATGATAGACTATAATAAGTTGTGGTTTAGGAATGTAGATTATTAAAATATAACAGAAAGAAGGATAAGTTATGGATATAAAGGAAAAGGCTTTAATTGCACATGAAAAGTGGAAGGGCAAGATAGAGGTAATAAGCAGAGCAAGTGTAAGAAACAAAGAGGATCTTGCGGTTTGTTATACTCCCGGGGTAGCGGCACCCTGTCTTGAGATTTCAAAGGATAAGGACTTATCATATAAGTATACAAGAAGGGCTAATCTGGTAGCAGTTGTAACTGACGGTTCCGCAGTGCTCGGTCTTGGAGATATAGGACCTGAGGCGGGTATGCCGGTTATGGAGGGTAAGTGTGCCTTATTTAAAGAATTTGCGGATGTAGATGCCTTTCCTTTATGTATAAGAAGCAATGAGGTAGATGATATCGTAAATACGGTGGCTTTACTTGCAGGAAGTTTCGGCGGAGTAAACCTTGAGGACATATCTGCTCCAAGATGCTTTGAAATAGAAGAAAAACTTAAAAAAATATGTGATATACCTATCTTTCATGATGACCAGCACGGAACTGCAGTGGTAACTGCGGCTGCCATGCTTAATGCTCTTAAAATAACCGAAAGAAGGCTTGAAGATGTAAAAGTGGTTACACTTGGTGCCGGTGCGGCAGGTATAGCCATCATCAAACTTCTTATAAGCATGGGGCTTAAAGATGTGGTTATGTGCGACAGAAAGGGAGCTATATATAAAGGAAGAGAAGGCTTAAATGATGAAAAGAAAAAGATAGCCGAGATATCCAATACGGAAAATAAAAAGGGAAGTCTTGCCGAAGTACTTAAGGGAGCGGATGTATTTATAGGAGTGTCCGCACCTGATATGCTTACACAGGATATGATTAGGAGTATGGCAAAAGACCCTATACTTTTTACTATGGCTAATCCCGTACCCGAGATCATGCCGGATGAGGCAAAGGCAGCCGGTGCTGCGGTAATCGGAACCGGAAGAAGCGATTTTCCGAACCAAATCAACAATGTTTTGGCATTTCCCGGTATATTTAGAGGAGCTTTGGATGTAAGGGCGGCGGATATCAATGACGAAATGAAATTAGCCGCCGCTTACGCTATAGCCGGCTTGGTGGATGATAAGGACTTAAGCCCTGAATACATAATTCCGGATGCCTTTGATAAGAGGGTAGCCGAGTCCGTAGCCAAGGCAGTGGCAAAGGCGGCAGTAGAGTCGGGAGTGGCAAGGGTGTAATCACAAAGAGATGTAACCCCGTTGTCATAGGGCATAGCTTACCGTACTTCATCTATAATCATTTACTTGTAAAATAAGTAGAACATGAATTTAATTGTTGTTATTACAGCAGAATCGTTACAGTTCAGGTAGTTTAGATATACATGTATAATATACCAAATGAAAGCTTGCTTTCAGGTGTATATTATACATGTATATCTATCAGGCTACCGCCGGAATTCATCTTCGTCTAATTTATAGATAAAAATGAAATATTTTTAGTTTTTTTGACGAAGATGAATGACCTACCTGAACTGCAACGTAGAATCAGAGTAAAGTGTTACAATATATACCTAGTGTATAGTATCGTTGATATTTAGTCTTATTACTGCTTTGTTAATAGATTGTAACACATATAGTCAAAGATAATTAAGAGCTACTCTGCTATTGCTGATATTAATTAAATATCAATGATACATTACACTAGTATATTCACTTTGTTGCCATATACCTATATAATAGGCAAATGATGTTTTTGATTATTTTTCACATAGCCTATAAAAACAAATTAAAAGGAGAGAACAGATGTATACATCTTTCAACTGGTCGGATTATGAGGTGCTTGACTGTGCCAACGGTGAAAAACTTGAAAAGTGGGGAGATTATATTCTGATAAGACCTGACCCACAAGTAATATGGAGTAAATATCTAAATAAAAGCTTGTGGAAAAGTGCAAATGCTCATTACCACAGAAGTTCCAAAGGTGGGGGTGAATGGGAGTTTTTTGATTTGCCTGATCAGTGGCAGATAAATTATGAATTAAGTGCCGTTAATAAAACTCTTACATTTAACTTAAAGCCTTTTAATTTTAAGCATACGGGACTTTTTCCCGAGCAGGCTGCCAATTGGGACTGGTCAGCCGACTTAATTGCTAAAAGATTAAAAAGTTCATCAAAAGTAAATGTGTTAAATCTATTTGCCTATACCGGAGCTGCAACATTGGCGGCGCTTGCAGCAGGGGCTAATGTGACTCATGTGGATGCCAGCAAGGGTATAGTGGCTTGGGCAAAGGAGAATGCCGCTTCTTCAGGTCTTAAAGATGCTCCGGTAAGGTGGCTTGTTGATGATTGTGTAAAATTTGTAGAAAGAGAAATAAGAAGAGGCAATACCTATGATGCCATAATAATGGATCCTCCTTCCTATGGAAGAGGAACTAAGGGAGAGATTTGGAAAATAGAAGAAAGCATATATCCCTTTATAGAAAAATGCACTAAGCTACTTAGTGCCAATCCTTTATTTATATTAATCAATTCATATACTACCGGTTTACAGGCGGGAGTGTTAAATACCATGTTAAAGCTGGCATTAAATGAAAAATTTCCTAATGCAAAGGCAAATGCCGATGAACTGGGAATACCGCTAAAGCAGTCTGATATATTTCTTCCTTGCGGTGCAGCCGCAAGATGTGAGTTTTAGGAAAGCGTAAGCAAATCGACATGAAGCCTCAATTGCTATATATAAAGTATGTGGTACAATGTTAAACGTAGATATTACATAGAAGGCTTAGACGACCGGTGTCGGATTCACAAAATAGCTATATCATGATATTACTTGAGTAAAATATAATAAAGGAGATGCCTATGAGAAAGTATATATTGAAAAGCATTGCTTTAGCATCTTGTTTCGTGGCAGCTGCTGCATTTAGTTCATATGCTAAAGGTTGGGAACAGTCAGGGTCTGACTGGGTTTATATAGATTCAAACAACGGCAGAGTAAGAAATGAGTGGAGACAGGGAGCTGATTCAAAATATTATTGGCTTAATTCAGAAGGAGTTATGTTAAAAAACAGCTTTGTAGATGACGGCAACTATTATGTCGGAAGTGACGGAGCTGCCATTATGAACAATTGGAAGGAAATAGAGTCCGAAGGTAAGAAATTTTGGGCGTACTTTGATAATAAGGGCAAGATAGTAAAAAACAGTTGGAAGAAGATTTCCGATATATGGTACTATTTTAATGATGAAGGAAGTATGGTAACCGGTTGGGTGGATAATAATACCTACTACCTTGGAGCAGACGGTGCTATGTATACAGGTTGGCATAAGCTTTTGCCACCGGATCCGAATTCCGATTCGGACAGACCGGCTTCACCGGGTGATAGGGGGCTTGATGATGATAAAAGATGGTATTATTTCGGAAACAACGGTAAAAAGTTTGTGCCGGATTCATCATTCGGAGAAAAGAAAATAGGCGACCGCAAGTATGCATTTGACTCAAGCGGTGCTATGGTAGTAGGTTGGGTCAATGTGGTAGATTCTACAAATGATACTATAACGGATTACAGATATTACAACAACGACGGTACCATAAGAACAGGCTGGTATTCAATACAGCCGCCTGATGCTTTGTCTTCTCAGTATGATGATGAAGTAGAGTGGTTTTATTTTAATAATCAAGGAGTACCGCAGGCTTCTGACAGTAATGAACTTAAGGCATCAAAGATGATTAAGATATCAGGAAAGTATTACTTATTCGGAAAAAACGGTAATCCTATGACCGGACTTAAGAAGGTTTATACAGATGATGCCGGCAATTACAGTGCTTACTACTTCGGCGGTTCGGATGAGGCTTATGTGCATACCGGAAAGCACAATGTTAAACAATCGGACGGCAATACCGAGACTTATTATTTCCAGGAAGGAAGCGGTAAGGGCTTTACCGGAGTAAGGGATTCATCTCTTTACTACAAAGGAAGATTGCAAAAGGCTGATAGTGATGCAAAATACGTAGTTATAAGTCTTAAGGAAGAAGGAGCCAATACGATTACCAACTATGTTGTGAATACATCCGGAAAGATTGTAAGATCTCTTACAGTAAAGAACGGAGACAAAGTAGAGTATAAGACCGACTCTTCAGGAGTACTCACACATATTAACGGAAGTACTGAAGGAATCAAGAATACATATACCAATCCTACAGAACCGGCTTTTGAATAAGAGTTAAAATTATATTACGTCTTGGGCAGGTCATTCATCTTCGTCAAAAAATAAAAAAGTTTAATTTTATCTATAAACCGGACGAAGATGAATTTCGGCAACAGCCTGACAGATATACATGTATAATACACCTGAAAGCAAGCTTTCATTTTGTATATTATACATGTATATCTAAACTGCCTAAACTGTAACAAAATTATCGACCGCAGTCATATCGTTTTAGATAGGGCTGCGGTCTTAAAATAGGCACTTGCATATAGCTAAGATGTGTGCTATACTTTCTTAGTTGATAGAGAGACAGTTTAAATATCAAGTGAAAACGTAACTTTTTTAAGACTGTGCCTTGAGTTTTATTAAACTAATATATGTAAAAGAGGTGAGATAATGAAAGCAGGAATACATCCAAACTACCATCAGGCTACAGTTACTTGCAACTGTGGGAATACATTTGTAACAGGTTCTACAAAAGAGGATATACACGTGGAAGTATGTTCTAAGTGTCATTCATTCTATACAGGACAGCAAAAAACAGCTATGGCTCGTGGACGTATCGATAAGTTCAATCGTAAATACGCAGTGAAAGCAGAATAAGATGTATAAAGGTTGGGCAATGCTCAACCTTTTTTATTATCGCAGGGGGGTGTAGGGACATTATCGCCTTATGGCGAACACCGCCCTGCAAGCGAGTATTGGTCTAAAGTCCTCTACTCGATTTACAGGAGCACTGTAATGCTCCCGATTAAACTGTAACTTTAGTAAATATCAAAATAAGAGAGGTAAGTATATTGAAGTATTCCGGTATAGGCGGACAGGCGGTTATAGAAGGCATTATGATGAAAAATGCCGATACTTATGCAACGGCGGTAAGAAAGCCTGACGGTACAATAGCTGTTGAAAAAGATACATACGAAGGGTTTGCAAAGAAATGTAAAGTGCTTAAGATACCATTTGTAAGAGGGATTTTTGTATTTATAGATTCCATGGTGGTAGGCAGTAGAAGTTTAAGATTTTCAGCAAGTTTTTTTGAAGATGATGAAGACAGTAAGGAAAGCAAATTTGAAGCTTTTTTAAAAAAGATTTTTGGAGAAAAAATAGATAATATGATTATGACCTTATCTATGATTTTTTCTTTTGCAGTAGCTATAGGAGTATTTATGCTACTGCCCATGGCTCTTAGCAATATACTTAAGCTTTATATATCCGATTATTATATAATAGCAATTGTTGAGGGCTTCATAAGAGTGGCTATATTTATAGGATATATATTGCTTATATCCTTGGTACCGGATATAAAAAGGACATTTATGTATCACGGTGCGGAGCATAAGTGCATCAACTGCTTGGAAAACGGTTTGGAACTTAATGTTGAAAATGTACTTAAAAGCTCCAGAGAGCATAAAAGATGCGGTACAAGCTTTATTTTTATAGTTATGATAATAAGTATACTTTGTTTTATGGTTATAAGAGTTGATAATATATGGTTAAGAGCAGTATCAAGAATAGTGCTTGTGCCTGTAATTGCCGGAGTAAGCTATGAGTTTTTAAGCCTGGCAGGAAAATACGACAACTTTTTAGTAAATATTTTAAGTAAACCGGGGCTTATGATGCAGGGACTTACGACAAAAGAGCCTACTAAAGACATGGCGGAAGTAGCAATTGTAGCGGTAGAAGAAGTATTTGACTGGAGAGAGTACCTAAGAGAGAATTTTTCAAGGAGTGATTTATAGATGGGAAGCACTTCCTATAGAAAACTTTTTGCAAAAGCCTTTGACTTACTTAAAAGTTCAGATATAGAAAATGTGGAATATGACATTAAAGCAATATTTACGGATACATTCGGCGTGGATCTTAATAAATTTATACTGGATATGGATAATGAATTTGAGCCGGATAAGGATTTGGAAGCTAAGTACCTATCAAGGATTGAAAAAAGAAAAAAGCATATTCCCTTACAATATATTATAAATAAACAAAATTTTTACGGTCTGGACTTTTATGTGGACGAGTCGGTTCTAATACCGAGATATGATACCGAAAATATAGTAGACAGGATAGTAAAAGACTGTAAGGAAAATAAATGTCTTTCAGTGCTTGATCTTTGTACCGGCTCGGGCTGTATAGCGGTAAGTCTAAAAAAATGCGGTTTTGAGAAGGTATACGCCGCTGACATTTCGGACAAGGCATTGGCTGTGGCAAAGCATAACGCAAAACTTAATAATGCGGATATTATTTTTTTACAAAGTGATTTGTATGAGAACTTTCCGAAGGAAATAAGATTTGATATTATAGTCAGCAATCCTCCATATATAAGTACTGATGAGATAGCAAAGATTGAAAAGCAAGTAAGAGACTTTGAGCCGAAACTTGCCTTAGATGGAGGAAGGGACGGTCTGGATTTTTATAAAAAAATAATAAATTTATCAAAAAATTTTCTTAATAATAAGGGAAGATTATAC
>CAJPUK010000106.1 GCA_905373785.1 uncultured Johnsonella sp.
AAGTTATTATATGAGTTAGCAAAATAGAACTTCATAGTTCTTGACTCAATTTTAGGAAAGGCTGTATATATACTTATCTCCTGATGCCCCAAATTATTCTCCCATATCCCTTCAAATACCTTAAGCAGTGAGACTTCATTGCCCAAAGGCATATAGCCGTAGACATAAAGTTCCTTCGGCTTGTATTTTTTAATGTAATTATCTATATATTTTATTACAGACTCACTTATTCTTTGGCTTGCCTCATTGACATAATTTTTATCCAAATTATTCCTTAAGGAAATATATTTACTTCTGAGTTCGCACTTATTCATTTTTTACACCGCCAAATTTTTTCCCAAGATCGGTGATACTTCCGTCTTTCTCAACTATAGAGATGTTGTTAAGCTCTGCTCTTAAATTCTTTTTTATTATATTAATATATTCCCTGCGGAGTTTTTGCTGTTCAATTTTTTCTTCTTCTGTAAGCCCTTCTTCCTTGGACTTTTTTGCCAAGGCATTGATACGCTCTATTAACTTTTCGTCCATCACTTCCTCCTTGATTACATCTTGCCTATGAATTTATCAAATTACTATTGTACTTCGATATTATCGCTTCTGCAACCTTTAATCCGTCCATGGCTGCCGAACTTATACCTCCGGCATATCCGGCACCCTCCCCGCAAGGGTAAATTCCCCTTACGGAAGCCTCCAAATTCTCATCTCTTACAATTCGTATCGGTGAAGAGGTTCGGCTTTCAATGGCGGCAAGTATGGCATCTTCTCTTGCAAAGCCTTGTATCTTTTTATCAAAGGCTGCAAATGCTTCTTTTAATGCCAAAACTATAAAGTCGGGTAAAATCTTATCTAAGCGACAAAAAGTGTATTTTCCCTTAAAACAGGGCTTAGTTTCTCCAAGTGCCACACTTTCCCTGCCCTTGATAAAATCGCCCAAAAGTTGCACGGGTATGAAAGAATCTCCTGCCTTATAACAAATGCTCTCAAGTTCTTTTTGAAAATACATACCTGCAAGCGGAGTCTTATCAGAAAAGTCCTTAGCGTCAACAGTAACTATAATGGCAGAATTGGCACTTTCACTTTTTCTGTCATGGTAGCTCATACCGTTGATTGCAAGCCTTCCTTTTTCGGTAGAGGCATTGACCACATAACCTCCGGGACACATACAAAAAGAATACACCCCTCTGGCAGCACTTGACTTTGTTGTTAATTTATACGAAGCTGTCGGAAGTAGTTCCGCAGCTTCCTTGCCATATTGGGATATGTTGATCATGCTTTGAGGATGCTGTACCCTAAGTCCCACTGCAAAAGATTTCGCCTCTATATTAAGTTTTTTTTCATATAAAAGTTCGAAAGTATCCCTTGCACTGTGTCCTATGGCAAGTACCAATACCCGGCAATCAAGTATTTCTCCATTATTTAATTTTATACTTTGTAAATGCCCGTCTTTATAGTTAATATCTTCAAGCTTGCTTGAAAATCTTACTTCTCCGCCAAGCCTTATTATCTCTTCTCTTATATTTTTAATAATACCCTTAAGTAAGTCGGTACCTATATGTGGTTTAGGATCTGTAAGTATATCTTTTGGGGCGTTAAACTTAACTAAAGTTTTAAGCATTTCGTTGTTCCTGCCGGACTTGTCCTTTACCAAGGTATTAAGCTTTCCGTCACTGAAAGTACCGGCTCCACCCTCACCGAAGGATACGTTTGACTCGGTATTAAGCTCATTTTCTTCCCAAAACTTGTTCACGCTGAGAGTTCTTTTGTCTATATCCTCTCCACGCTCTATAACTATAGGCTTAAAACCGCATCTTGCAAGTGATAGGGCGGCAAAGATACCTGCCGGACCAAAGCCTGCTACCACCGGTCTGTGCTTTAGGATTATACCTCCTTGTTGCGGTAAGGTATAGGAACTTTCTTCATATTTTGATATATTAATACTTCCGGAAAGCTTTTTTAAAAGCTTAGTCTCTTCTTTGACCTCTACCGCCAATGAGTATACATATTTTACATCTTCTTTTTTTCTTGCATCTATTGATTTTTTTATTATACTAAACCCGATTATATCCGCTTGCCTTACCTTAAGTTCCTTGGCAATTTTTTTAAGTAAATCTTCTTTACTCTTATATATGGATATACTAAGGCTACTAATTTGTATCATAACCTACCTCGTTTTATATGGTACAAACCCGAACTGTCAAATATTTAACTTGACCGGGCTTACACCTCACAATTCCTGCGGTTTTTTGTTTATAGCGTTATTTAAGCCGTGTACCTTTGTTTCGCATATAAAGCCGAAAGTATTATTTGACTTTTCAGTCGGTTAATCTTATCCGGATATACTCTTTGCTGCCAAATATCCGCTTGCCCATGCCCAATGCAGATTATATCCTCCACAAATACCGTCTACATCAAGCACTTCTCCGGCAAAATATATATTTTTTTGAAAACTCGATTCCATAGTCTTAAGATTAACATCGCTAAGAGCAACTCCACCCGTACTGACCTGTGCCCTTAAAAATCCCGCACTTTCTTTTATTAAATATTTACAATCGGAAACCTTAGAGACTATTTTCTTAATCTCTTGAACTTTAACAAGAGCATTCATGTCAAGCTTAAGTTCACTAAGCAACTCTTCCCAGAGTTTATTATTAATAAGACCGTTTCCAAAGTCTTTCCATGTGTAATTTTTTAATATTTTATGCCTTTTAGTAAAAAAATCAAGTTTGTCATGTACTGAGGGTAAAAAATCTATTCCAAGTTCTACTTTTTGTCCTTCATCCAAGGCTCTTGAAATATGCCTGCTCAATTGAAAAATAACAATTCCCGAAAGATAGTTCTTGCTAAATTGCAACTCTCCAAACTCTGTAGAATATAAGCTGTCGTTTATATATAAGGCTACCTTAGACTTTACTCTCACACCTTCGGTTTTTTTAAGTCTTTTTATCTCAAAAGGCACTACCGGACAAAGTGCGGAAAGCGGCTTTACTATCTTATAAGTTTGTTTTTTGAGTACCGGATATAAGCTGTCATTATAATTAAGCTCCAAACCGGCAAGCCCTCCGCAACTTATAAGTACGGAGTCGTAAGTATAACTCCTATCTTTACTTTTTAATTTAATACACTTACTATATTCAATGTCAACTATATTACTTTCAGAAATCACTTTTACGGACAGTTCCCTGATTTTAAGTTCCAAAGCATTTAATATCGAACTTGCCTGCTCGGACATTGGATATATATAAGAATTTTTATTAATAGGCTCTATACCTATGCTTTTAAAAAACTCTATACATTTTTCAAAGTCAAAATCCTGTAAGATTTTTTTTAAGTTTTCATCCTTACTGTGATAATATTTTACATCAATATCCGAATTTGTATAATTGCACCTGCCGTTGCCTGTAGCCAAAATTTTTTTGCCGGGTCTTTGATTTTTTTCATGTATAGTGACATCTATATTATTATTAAGTAATTTTATATTAACAGCCGCCATCATACCGGCAGCTCCCCCTCCTATAATACCTACTCTCATACAACCTCTTTTAACTCTTACATCAAATGTAATTTTCTAAACAATCTGTATACTTTCTTGCCTTTGGGCATTGCTAAAATCTCTTTTTTTCTCAATACTTTAAATTTTACAAGAAAAAGAGGGTAAGTAATTATAGCTACCATAAAAGGTATAACAATATAGATAAGATTAATGCGTTTACTTATTGAACCCATATCAGAACCAAAAATAAATTGCAAGCCCCTGTAACTTAAATAAGTCATTATACCCATTAATATACCGGGTATAAGTGTAATAATATATGAGCGTATTACATCCTCCTTATATCCCAGAGTTTTTCTTACCGAAATAGAGTTAAGTACACACATAGACAGTCCAAACACTATATGTGAGTATATAAGGGCAAATACTCCCATTTTAAATATATACAAAAAGGCAAATAAAGTTGCCAAATGTATTATTAGAGAAGCTACTGCATTTTTCAAAGGTTTTGACATACGTCCGCTTCCCTGTAATATACCGTTACTGACTGTCGAAAGTGAGAAAAATATTACAGCAAATGCACCGTGTTGTATAAGCTCTATAGCTCCTAAATCTTTTGGAAAGATAAGGTGTACAATAGGAGCTGCAAGTATTGCCAGTCCTATACTTGAAGGCACGGCAACTATCATAGAAAACTTTATGGCTATTTTGATTTTTCTATGTATACTCTTCATATCTCTTGCTGCCATATGTCTTGATATATTAGGTATCAATGAAGATGAGAGGGCATTTGATATCGCTATCGGAAGATTTATAAGTAGAATGTATGTTCCTGAATACAGCCCGTACAATCCGGCTGCCTCTTTTTCTATCTCTTTAACTCCCTTTCCTGCCGCCTTTCCAAAAAATTCCACAGCTCGTGTAAATACTCCGACATCTATAATTCCGTTTATATTATATACGGCAGTGGCAAAAATCACGGGCAATACCGTTAAAACCAGGTTACGGGTGATTTTACCGTAACTGTCAACTCTTCTGCTTTTTTCCAGTCTAAGCTCCTTAGTTCTTCGTCTGCCATAAAAAGCGAATATAAGCAATAAGAGCAACAAAGCAAAAAAAGCTCCCATTCCGGTACCAAGGGTTCCTCCGGCGGCACCATATACAGGCACCATGGCACTATTGCCCTGTTTTAAGGCAAGCTGACACAGATAATAAGCCGAACCTACGCTTACTACGGCATTGACGATCTGCTCTATAATTTGCGATATAGCAGTGGGTACCATATTGCCGTAAGCTTGATAGTAACCTCTGTAAACTCCGAGATAGGCCATTACCCATATTGTAGGTGCCAAAACTTTAATAGCCAAATTACTATATGGTATCTTGAGTACCACTGCGGAAAAATAATCCGCACCGAAATAAGCCGCAGCCGAACCTATAAAACCTACTATGGTCGCATATATTAAAGCCAGACTGAAAATACGCTGCGCATTTCTGTACTCGCCCATACTTAGCTTATAAGACATCATTTTACTTACAGCCAAAGGAAGACTGTATGAGGATACTAAAAGTATAATTTGATACATATTATAAGCTGCCGCATAGTATCCCTGCCCTACCTTACCTATAATATTTATTAGAGGAACACGATATGCCAAGCCTATAACCCTAACAAGTATACCTGCAAAGGCAAGTAAACTTCCCTGTATCACAAAATTATTGTTCTTACTGTTTTTTTTCATACATCTCCTAAAATAAAGTCCAATCTATCTTTTATAATCGTTAAGCTCCAGTATTTCTTTTTGTTTGGACTCCATTACAAGTCTTTCTTCTTCTTCCATATGGTCATAACCGAGTAGATGCAACATACTGTGTACAAGGAGGAAGGCAAATTCCCTTTCCTTACTATGCCCGTACTCTTTAGCCTGTGCTGTTACCTTTTCTGCAGATATAACTATATCTCCGAGCAAAAGCTCGCCGCTCTCCGGATTAAATGCCGAATCATCCAGGTTGTCAAAATCAGCCGCCTTTTCATATTGATACATCGGAAATGAAAGCACATCCGTTGCTTTATCTATATTTCTGTATGTTTTATTTATTTTCTGTATTTCTTTATCATCAACTACAGTTACCGAAACTTCAGCCTCATAAGGGCAGTTTTCATAGTCCAGAGCAGCCACAACCATTTGCCTTATAATATCCTCATAGGGTATATCAAGTTCTATGTCAGTTTCATAGCTTATGTCAATGGTCATATTACCACCTCTGTCTTCTTAATCCGCTTTTATTGTTATTATTTTCCGTATTTTTATTCTTTTTCTCATATACATCGTAGGCTTCTACTATTTTTTGTACTAAAGGATGTCTTACCACATCCTGACTCGTAAGATTACAAATTGCTATATCATCGATTTTAGCAAGTACCCTAAGAGCAACATCAAGCCCTGATACAAAGTCCTGCGGAAGGTCTTTTTGTGTCCTGTCTCCGGTAATTACAGCCTTGGAGCCGAAACCTATACGGGTAAGAAACATCTTCATCTGTGCCGGGGTCGTATTCTGTGCCTCATCAAGTATAATAAAAGCGTTATCCAGGGTTCTTCCTCTCATGTAGGCAAGCGGAGCTACCTCTATAAGTCCTTTTTCATGGTTACTTATGTAGGTTTCAGCCCCCATTATCTGATACAAGGCATCATACAAGGGTCTTAGGTAGGGGTCTATCTTACTTTGCAGATCTCCCGGCAAAAATCCCAGTCTCTCACCTGCCTCTATAGCCGGTCTTGTAAGTATTATCCTTCCGACTTCTCCGTCTTTAAAAGCCTGTATAGCCATAGCCATGGCAAGATAAGTCTTCCCTGTACCGGCAGGACCTACTCCGAAAGTTATCATTTTATTTCTTATCGCATCGACATATTCCTTTTGCCCAAGAGTCTTAGGCTTAACCGATTTGCCGTTTACGGTTCTTGCTATTATGTCCTTATCTATTTCAAGCATCTTATCTTGTGCTTCCGAATAAGACAGAGCTATTGCATAGTCGACATTTTGCTCCGTGATCACATTGCCCCTTTTGGAAAGTTCAAGCAAGGTGGAAAATATAGACTTTGCCCTTAAAACCTGTGTTTCAGGACCTATAATTTTTATACTTCCGTCCCTTGTTATAATGCTGACATGCAAAGTCTTTTCTATTTTTTTAAGAAAGGAATCCAATTCACCGGAAATATTCTTTTCATCTTCCAAAGGTACATCTATAATATTTTCTATAATACTCAATACTACCTCCACCTAAATAAAGTATTCTATAAGTAATTTTTTTAAGATTTTTTATAACATGAAAAATTCCCAACCTTATACAGGTCGGGAATACATATGCATTAGTTGAATTTACGTTTTCTAGCAGCTTCTGACTTCTTCTTGCGCCTTACGCTTGGCTTCTCATAATGCTCTCTCTTACGGATCTCTTGCTGTATACCAGCCTTAGCACAATTTCTCTTAAATCTTCTTAATGCACTATCGAGACTCTCGTTTTCTTTCACAATCACGTTTGACATCTAAAAAGCTAACCTCCCTCCGGTTGTGAAATTAAAACCCTCTTAATTATAACACAAATACAGGATTCGTCAACTGCTCTATATAAATAAATTTGCAAAAAGCCAATCTCAAAACCATAGTTCAGCCAGGTCATTCATAATTCATCAAAAAAACTGAAAATATTTCCGCAAGCTGTAGCAGAGTTTACAAGTATTGCTATGACAAATACAGGCAATATAATTTTTGCCAACTTTTTCATAAATCATTGGATAATATTTGAGTCGACATTCAAATGGTATTCATTGAATAAGAACAATTTGTATAAATATATTC
>CAJPUK010000107.1 GCA_905373785.1 uncultured Johnsonella sp.
TCATTACAACATCTGAAAAAGTAGTTACTCCATAAATATTTTTTAAGGCTGTTCCGTTAAAGAAACATTATGCGAGATGATATTGCTTATTCAAATATCATAGGTAAATATATTTCTTGGCGGACAGCCTTTATTTTTATTAATATATTAAGCGAGGTGAGAATTATGGGAATTTATCCGAACTTTTGTACGACGTTGATAGGATCAATGCCAAGAAGTCCCGAATTATTGGAGCTTAAAAGACAGGCTGCTTATGATAAGGATAAAAAAGAGGCATATATTGAAAGGCTGTTAAAAGAAACTAAAAAAGTTGTTGAACTTCAAAAAAACGCCGGTATTGATATCCCGGTTTGCGGAGAGCTTGGAAGGGATAACTTTGTAAGCTTTGTTGCGGAGCAGGTAGAAGGTATAAGTCTTATGAGTATGGACGAAATACTTGAAATTACCGCAAATTCCGATGATTTCAAAGAAAGTCTAAATCAAATGGATGCTTCGGATAATTCTATGAGCAACCCTATATGCACAGGTAAAATAGATACAAGTGCCCGTTTGGTTGAAGATGAAGTCAAGATCATGAAAGAGCTCATCAGCGACAATATGTATAAAGTTACAATACCGAGTCCCTATATATTGACACGTTCAATGTGGCTTAAGGAAGTAACTCAAAGTGCATATAAAGATAGAAAAGAGTTAGGTGATGATGTTGTAAAATTAATATTAAATGAAGTGGAGCATTTGATAGCGGAAGGTGTTAAGGTAATACAAATTGATGAGCCTATAGTGTCTGAGGTTGTATTCCAAAGAAGCGGTGGCGATAATTCCTTCTACTGAGGCGCCTTGTCGGAAAAAGTCAAGGTTGACCAGGAATTAAAGTTTGCAAGTAACCTTTTAAAGCCGGTGCTTGCCAAGATTAGAGAGTATGAGGATGTAACCAGTGCTATGCATGTATGCAGGGGAAACTGGACAACGGATGAAAGTGTGCTTTTATCAGGTGCATACAGTAAGCTTTCCAAGTTTTTCAGCGGTTTGAAAGTTGATATGTTGGCACTTGAGTTCTCAACGCCAAGAGCCGGAGAGGTGGAAGAGTTATTCCACAATAACTTACTTGCTAAAAAGATTATATTAGGCTACGGAGTTATAAACCCTCGTACGCCGACAGTTGAAAGCGTTGATGAGATTGTGAAAAAAGTCGAAAAATTGCTTGAGTTTTTGCCGCCGGAAAGAATATGGCTTAATTCCGACTGTGGATTTGCCACTTTCTCAAACAGACCCTTAAACTCATATATGGTAATTGAAGCTAAACTAAGAAACATGGTTAAGGCGGCAGAAGTACTTAGAGGTAGAGTATGATAAATTTTGATCAGGCATCAAGTTCATTTCCGAAGGCACCGAACCTCCCTGAGGCAGTTGCGGAATTTATAAGAACGGGTGCAAGCAATATTAACAGAGGAAGTCTTAATATATCTTATGAGGCTACGCAGCTTGTATATAAGACCAGAGAATATATCTTGGATTATTTCGGTGCAAAAAATAAACAGGTGATTTTTACAAAAAATGTTACAGAGAGCCTTAATTTACTTTTAAAAGGATTTTTAAAGGGCGGAGATCATATTATAGTGTCTGCACTTGAACACAATGCGGTGATGCGCCCTTTGAAGTTCCTTGAAAAGATGAATGTAAGTTATTCTGTAATTCCCTGTGATGAAAAGGGCAGGTTAAAGCTTGAGGAGCTTAAGTCTTTAATAAAACCGAATACAAAGGCTATTCTAACGACAGCCGCAAGCAATGTAATAGGTACTATACTGCCACTTAGGCAGATAGGAGAAGTAGCAAAGGAAAATAATATTCCTTATTTTGTAGACGGTGCCCAGTTGGCAGGTTTTCTACCTATCAATATGGAAGTACTTGGAATAGATGTGCTTGCACTGACAGGGCATAAGAGTTTGCTCGGTCCTCACGGGATAGGGGCACTTATCCTCACGGAAGAGATGGGACAGAGTATTGAACCTTTAGTTCATGGCGGTACCGGCTCCATATCCGACAAGTTCGATATGCCCAAAACACTTCCCGATAAGTTTGAGGCAGGTACGCAAAACCTTATGGGAATTGCCGGACTTTTAGCGTCAATGAGATGGCTTGCAGAGCATCATATAGAGGTTCTTAAGAATGAGCTTGCCCTTACAAGAGCTTTTATAGAGGGAATTAAAAAGATGTCAAAGGAATATCCTATAAGGCTTGTAGGACTTGACCTTGAAGAGAGCGGATACTTATTTGATATAAGTGAAATAGAAGAGAGTTTAAACTTTGAAAGCAATAAGAAAAATTACCCCTTGCTTAAAGAAAGAAAACTTTTACTTGAAAAAATAAAAAGAACTCCGGTGGTATCCTTGTATTCCGATGAGGTTGATGTTGCAAATCTTGCCTTTTATCTTGAGAGTGAAGGTAAGATCGCCACCAGAGTGGGTATGCATTGTTCTCCCTCGGCACACACCGCCTTGGGTACCTTTCCTAAGGGTACGGTGAGGTTCAGTTTCGGATATCATGAAAAAGTGGAAGACATTGAAGCCTGTCTTAACTTAATTAAAGAGTTTTTTCATGCGGATATCTGATGTAGGGAGGTAGACTGTGCAGGAAAAGAAGAAATTTGACTTGGTTTTATTTGATTCGCCGCATCACGCATTTGCATTTGACCAAAAAGCCAAAGAAGCAAGCCTTGGCGGCAGGCTGATACCCGTGCCTCGTGCACTTTCCGCATCATGCGGAATGTGCTACCGTTCTCAAGTGGCAAGCAGAGACCTGCTTAAATCATTTATGGAAAATGATGAAATAAAATTTAATAAAATCGTTTATGATTTTGAACTGTAACGTTATCTTGCGACACCCGATTTAATTCCCCCAATTCATCTATAGCATTAAATCATAAAAAATGTTAAAATACCACATATCAATTATGAAAGGTTTTAGTGTATTGTATTACCAAGCTAATACAATACACTATTAGAGTTATTCTAAATAGGGTGAACAAATAATGAGAACAGCTATTATTACGGATACTAACAGCGGACTTAGTGAAACCGAAGCAAAAAAATATGATATAAAACTTATAGCCATGCCCTTTAGCATAGGAGGAGAAGACTATTTGGAGGGGGTCAATCTTAGTATAGAGGAGTTCCTTAAAATGCAGGCTGCGGATATGGACATATCAACCTCGCAACCCTCTCCCTTGGATGTAATGCAGTTATGGGATGAACTTTTACAAAGTTATGACAACATACTGCACATACCTATGTCGTCAGCCCTTTCCAATTCCTGTGAAACCGCCATGGCACTTTCAAAAGATGAGCCCTATGAGGGCAGGGTATATGTGGTGGACAGTCTCAGAATTTCAGCTACCCAGGTTCATGCCTGTATAGAAGCAAGAAATATGCTTGAGAGCGGTATGGAGGCGGCGAAGGTAGCAGAGGTTTTATATGAACACAGATATGACTATAGCATTTACCTGACGGTAGACACCTTAAAATACTTAAAAAAGGGCGGTCGTATAACACCGGCAGCAGCTCTGATAGGAACCTTGCTTAATATAAAGCCTGTACTTACCATACAGGGGGGTAAGCTTGATTCATTTGCGAAGGTAAGAACCATAAAACAGGCGAAAGCTACCATGTTAAGTGCAATTAAGGCGGATTTGGAAAAAAGGTTTGAGGATAGTGACGGAAGTAAGACAAGGATAGCCGTAGTGCATGCCAATAATGATGAAGTGGCAAAAGAGTTGAGAGAAGAAATACTTAAAGAATTACCGGGAGTAGGGGATATATCAATTGCAAATCTTTCACTCTCAATAGTTACACATACGGGACCCGGAGTTATAGCCATAGCGGCTTCGAAAAAATTAAGTTAAGTATGAATAAAGAAAAAAATATAGTAAAAAAAGGCAAGTCCCTTAATTTGAGATTTGCACTGTGCACGGTATTTATACTTATCGGCTACTTGCCGGTGCTGATATACGGTCTTGCATATAATGCAAGTTACCGTAGCATAAGTATAGAAAGCAGAAAAATAGAGCTGAAAAGCAATAATCAAATCTTAAGCAACAGAATAAGCTCCAATATGTACCTTAGCCAGGATGATAATACGGCATCCATAGATGCCGGCATAGAGGCATTGGCAGATGCCTGTAATGCAAGGATACTTGTAGTAGATAAGAATTTTAAGATAGTAAAAGACAGTTTTAACATAGCTACGGGTAAGTACAGCGTAGCAAATGATACCATAAAGGCATACAAGGGTGAAACCACCAATGTGTATGACGATGAGAAAGAGTATATAAGTCAAGCCTTTCCCATACATTCCGATACAGATGAAAAGATAATAGACGGAGTACTCCTGGTAAGAGCCTCTACAAAAGACATAACACAACTTGTGGATGCCAATTCCAACAGGTTGCTTGTATTTAATCTGATAATTCTTTTATCTATAATAATTATAAGTATTTATCTGTCCGGATTGATAGAAAAACCTTTTATTTCCCTGCTTAACTCACTAAATAAAATAAGTGACGGCAATATAGATACAAAGATGGAGGAAAACAGCTATACAGTGACGAAAAAGATATCACAAAATATTAATTCCACCTTGGAAAAGCTCAAAACCGTGGATAAGTCAAGGGAGGATTTTGTGGCAAATGTTTCTCATGAGCTTAAGACTCCCATTACTTCAATACGTGTACTTGCCGACAGTATTATGTCAATGGAAGATGTCCCCAAGGAGCTTTACAAGGAGTTCATGAATGATATTTCGGATGAGATAGACAGGGAGGCAAAAATTATAGACGACCTTTTATCACTTGTAAAGATGGATAAGGCGGAAACGGTACTTAATACTGAAGAAGTGGATATTAATTTTTTGATAAAACAAATACTTAAAAGATTAAGACCTATAGCTGCTGCTAAAAAAGTTGATATAATATATGAAACTATAAGAGAGGTCAATGCGGAAGTTGACGAGACTAAATTAAGTCTTGCCATTACCAACCTTGTTGAAAACGCTATCAAGTATAATACTGAAGGCGGGAGTGTAAGGGTAAGTCTTGATGCAGACCATAAGTTCTTTTATATAAAAGTAAGCGATACCGGTATAGGTATACCGGAGTCGGAGTATGAAAGCATATTTGAAAGGTTTTACCGTGTGGATAAGGCAAGGTCAAGAAGTACCGGAGGTACGGGACTTGGGCTTTCCATCACTAAAAACATAATCTTAAAACACAAAGGTATCATAAAGGTAAGCAGTAAAGAAGAGGAAGGTAGTACATTTACCGTAAGAATACCTCTTAATTATATAGTGGAGAACAGGATTGAAAAATAAACTTATATACTTATTGTTAGGCATTAGTTTCATGTTTCTTATCAGTGCCTGCGGCAGGAAGGAAGAAGAAACTTTGGAAAAAGGAGAATATTATATTTATTATCTTAATTCTTCAGGTACGGAGCTTAGTAAGGTAAAGTATGAGGCACAAAGTGCGGAAAGAGATGAACTTATAGATGAGCTTGTTACGGAGATGATGAATGTTCCGGGCGATAAGGAGGTTGTCTCCGCACTTGATGACAAGGTTGCTTATGAAAGGCATGAACTTAGAGAAGATGTGGTATATTTATATTTTGATTCAAACTACAGCTTGATGAAACCTTATAAGGAGATACTTACAAGAAAAGCTATAGCCAATACCTTAGAGCGTGTAAAAGGTATTAAATTTATAGGAATTTATGTAGATGAGCAGCCGCTTGTAGATATTTCAGGTGAAGTGGTTCCGCTTTTTTCCTCAGGTGATTTTATTGACGGCATTACTAATGTCAATGCATATCAAAAGGTAAAGTTAAAGCTTTACTTTGCTTCCGAGTCCGGAGAGAGTCTTGTGGAAGAAGACAGGTCGCTTTTTTATGATATAAATACCCCCTTGGAAAAGCTTGTACTTGAGCAGCTTATACAAGGACCCAATTCAAAAAATGCAAAAGCTACGATACCGGCAGATACAGGTATTATAAACACTTATATAGATGAAAATATATGCTACATAAATTTTGATGATGTCTTCCTTAAGCAAAATCTTGGAGTCAGAGAGGATGTTGCCATATATTCCATAGTTAATTCAATACTTGAGATCAATACGATCAATAAGGTGAAAATTCTGGTAAACGGCTCATCCAATGTGATGTATAGGGACATGCTTAATTTGGATACGGTATTTGAAAGAAATTTGGATTATTTAGAGAAAGATTAAATGAAAAGACCGCCGGTATTATTTTTTATAGTTTGCGTACTTGGAGAGTTGGCAGCTATGAAAAACCTTTTAATGGCTGTAATATTGGCAGTATTTATAACGATAAGCTTTGTTATATTGAGGAAAACAAAAGCCATAAGTTCGTACATCAAGAAATATAAAGGCTTGATATACACCGCCATACTTATGTATTTTTTTGCTGTCTGTGCTGTGGGCATAGACAGTTATAAGAGTGCTTTGGATAAAAAGCTTGAGGCAAATGTTGATAAAAAAATAGAAATCACCGCTATAATAAATTCAATTGAGGAAAAAGAAGAGTTTGCCTTACTTGGTCTTGATAAGATTGTAGCCTATGTGCCTTTGGAGGAATCAGGTAAAATAAAAATAGGCTACAAGGTAGCTTTAAGCGGTACCTTATCAAAGCCTCAAAGAGCAAGCAATGAGGGTGGATTTGATGCTTACAGCTATTATAAATCAAAGCATATAGACTATATATTAAAAGTAAAAAATATAGAGATAAAAGAAAAAAGCACGAATTTATTTAAAGAATACCTGTATACAATAAAAAAAGTGCTGAGAAAAAGGGTGCTTGACTTATATGACGAAGACTTTGCAGGTATTATATCCGCAGCCCTTTTGGGAGATAAGCAGGATTTAAGCGAGGATATATACGATATGTACAGAAAAAGCGGAATAGCCCATCTTTTAGCCATATCAGGCCTTCATATATCCATACTTGGGCTTAGTCTTTATAAGTTACTTAGGGAAAGGCTTAAAATAAGCTTTATAAGTTCTGCACTTACAGTATCTATCTTTGTATATCTATACAGTATTTTTACCGGTTCAAGTATAAGCGTAATAAGGGCGGCAGGTATGCTTGTGTTATTTTGTATAGCTCAGGTGCTCGGAAGAACTTACGACCTATGCTCTGCCGCCTGTATTTTAGGTATAGTCAATCTTTTGTATTCGCCCTACACTCTATATCAGGGGGCATTTCAACTTTCTTATATGGCAGTTTTTTCTAT
>CAJPUK010000108.1 GCA_905373785.1 uncultured Johnsonella sp.
GTGATAAGGTTGAAAAAGATCAGGTCTTATATAAAATAGATGTATCTTCTGCAAAAGCCGAACTTGATAATGCAAGCAATTCTTTGAACAGAGCCAACAAATCCCTGGAAGATGTTAATAAAGACTACGGAAGTATTACAAGCAAATACAGCGGAAGAACTTATAAGTCAAACAGAAGCGGATATATAAAGGATATAAATATATTACCGGGAGATAAAGTAAGTGCCGGAACAAAGCTTGGAACAGTATACAACGACACTACTATGAAGCTTAAGATTCCTTTTCTTAATACGGAGGCACAGCAGATACAGGTTGGAAGTCCGGCAACAATTACTATTTCGGATACCTATGAAGAACTCAGTGCAACTGTAGTTAGTATAAGCAATAAAGACGAGGTCTTAGACGGCGGAAGGCTGGTTAGATATGTGAATTTACAAGTGCAAAATCCCGGAGGCTTAACGGCTGCAACAAGTGCTTTTGCCAAAGTGGGGGACTTTACATCGGCAGGAGAAGAAAAGTTTGCTCCGCTTACAGATACCGAACTTACAGCAGATGTTCCCGCTACGGTAGATATAGAAAAGGTACTTGTAAGTCCGGGAGACTATGTTAAAGAAGGAACAGCGATATTTACGATTACAGCCGAGTCCTATGAAAAGATGCTTAGAACCTATGAGGACAATATTGATAACGCCAAAGAAAGAGTTGAAAATGCACAATTAAAACTTGAATCAGCCAACGAAAGTATTGACAAATATACCATAAGTTCACCCATAGAAGGTCAGGTTATAACCAAGAATTATAAGGTGGGTGACAAGATAGGCTCAAATTCAGGAAAGGATAATGCAAGCACCACCTTAGCAAGTATTTATGATATGAATGAATATACTTTTAAAATGTCGGTAGATGAGGTCGATATTTCCAAGATTAAGGTAGGACAGGAAGTAAGAGTTGAATCTGAGGCATTTAAGGATAAAACTTATACCGGTAAGGTCAGCAACATAAGCCTGGAAAGTACCTCCAATAACGGAGTATCAACCTATCCTGTAACCGTAAAGCTTGATGAGAAGGGCGAGCTTCTTCCCGGAATGAATGTGCAGGCATATATTTTACTCGGGACATCCAAGAATGCCCTATGTATACCGTCAGGAGCTTTGATGAGGGGCAATCAGGTATATGTACAGGATGAAAGTGTAACGACAACTGACGGCATAGTTCCGATAGGATTTAGAGCCGTAGATGTTACTACAGGTCTTGCAAATGCAAATTATGTAGAGATCTTAAGCGGTCTTTCTGAAGGTGATAAGGTATATGTGGAGTCCGCCTCAAGCGACATGGAAGAAGGCGAGATGGAATATTATGAAGGCGAAGGAGGTTATTAAAATTATATGGAGCTAATCAAAATGAGACATATAGTAAAGGCGTACTATATGGGTGGTGAAGAGATTAGAGCCAATGATGATATAAACCTTGACATTGAAAAAGGAGAGTTCGTTTCCATAGTCGGCAAATCGGGAAGCGGAAAGTCTACGCTTATGAATATCATAGGGGCTTTGGATGTTGCAACTTCGGGTGATTATTTTTTATCAGGTGAAGATGTATCTCATATGACTGACAATCAGTTGGCAGATATAAGAAACCGTATGATAGGTTTTGTATTTCAGCAATATAATTTACTGCCCAAGCTTAAAGTAGTGGAAAATGTTGAACTGCCACTTTTATATGCGAATATTAAAGCAAAGGAAAGAAGAGAAAGAGCTTTTGTGGCTCTTGAGAAAGTAGGTTTGACTGAAAAAGCCTATAATATGCCTAATCAACTGTCGGGAGGTCAGCAGCAAAGAGTATCAATAGCAAGGGCACTGGCAGGAAGCCCTTCACTGATACTTGCGGATGAGCCGACAGGTGCTTTGGATTCCAAGACAAGTGCACAGGTTTTGGGATTTTTTAAAAAACTTCATGAAGAGGGCAATACAATAATTATGATTACCCATGATAATTCTATAGCTATAGAAGCAAAAAGAGTTGTCAGAATACATGACGGTAAGATAAATTTTGACGGAGACAGTGAAGAATATGCTGGAATCATTTAAGTTGGCATTTCAAAGTATGCTTGGTAATAAGATGCGTACCTTTCTTACCATGCTGGGAATAGTTATAGGCGTAGCATCCGTTATTACCTTGCTTAGTATAGTAAACGGCTCTACAAAGCAGCTTATGGGTCAGTTTTCAGATATAGGCGCCAATCAGATAAGTGTTAATTTAGTACAAATGGATACAAGAAGAGTTACGGAAGAAGATATGTATAAGTTTTATGACGAAAACAGAGCTTTATTTTCCGAAATAACTCCGAACATGATGATAGACGGCGGTCTGAAATACGGAAAAGAAAAACTTAAATCAACCAATATAAGCGGAGTAAGCGAGCAGTATGCCTTAATAAAGTCTTATAAGATGGCATACGGCAGATTTATTTCTTATGCGGATATAGCCTACAGGCAAAAGGTTGCGGTAATCGGCTACTATGTGGCAAGTAAGTTATTTAAAGAGCCGAAACAGGCTGTAGGAGAGAAAATCAATATTAAGGGCGATATGTATGAGATAGTGGGAGTTATTGCCAAAAGGGATGAGAATGCCATGAGTAAGGGCGGTAGTGATGATGTAGCCTGTGTACCTTACAGCACCGCTATAAAAGCTATGAAGACGGGAATCCCAAGTATGTATACACTGACAACAAGTGATACCAAAAATACACAGCAGGCACTTACCGCTCTGCAGGATATGCTTATGGAAGTTTACCAAAATAAAGATTTTTTTACGGTCAATGCTATGGCTGAGCTGCTTAAGCAATTAAATTCCATGGTTGCCACTATGAGCGTTATGCTTGGAGGTATAGCCGGAATCTCCCTTTTGGTAGCCGGAGTCGGAGTTATGAATATCATGCTTGTTTCCGTTACCGAAAGAACCAAAGAAATAGGTATAAGAAAGGCACTGGGTGCAAGAAAGAGCGTTATTATGCAACAATTTGTAATAGAAGCCTTACTTACGACAACTATAGGAGGTGTTATAGGTATAATACTGGGGACATTGGTAAGTATATTTATAGGACCTATGATGAATATGGATGCAACACCTGCCTTATCTTCAATAATAATATCATTTAGCGTATCTGTAAGCATAGGTTTGATATTCGGATATATGCCGGCTGCAAGAGCTGCGAAATTAAATCCTATAGATGCACTTAGAAATGAATAAAATATAATTATGAACCGGTGCATCGTTTCTTAAATAAGTATACCAAATAACTTGCCTCTTTTTCTGATTGCATACATCAAAAATTCTCGGCCTAGCCCCACTACGCCCACGTTTTTTGATGTACACACTCAGAAAAATATTCATCGTTTTTGATATACTTATTTTTTGAACAATGCACTAGACAGTTTGCATAGGTCGTATATTTATGGTATACTTCGGATATGCATATGTCTGGTTTTTGGCATTTTGAGAGGAGAGATATGTTAAACAATGATAAGATAAAATTGATGACGGAAATATCTCTATATGAAAAGCAAATGGGTAAGCAAAGCTTTAATATAAAGGATTATTTTAAAGAAGATTATATATCAAAAGCTATGATAAAGTCCTTTTTCGGTTTCAGCTTTTGTTTTATATTAATACTTGCTATAGAACTTTTATACAGCATACAGATTATGCTTAATATAGTAAATGTCTTGGATGTTCTGAATATATTTATCGGATTTATTTTACAATATATTATCGGACTTTTTATTTATGAATTAATTACGTGGTATATAAGTAAAAAAAGATATGAAAAGGCGGTAAAAGCCTATGCTGTATATATAGCTAAAATTAAAATATTATATAAAAAATATGATAGTGATGTAAAACAAGGAGGAACCAAGTAATGCTTACGCTACTTGTGGTAAAAGAAAATCTGAGAGTATTCTATAGTAAGTATTCAACAATCTTAAATATCTTAATTAAATTTATTTTGGCACTTATATGCCTGCTTATAGTCAATTATAATATGGCTTACCTGGATGCAGCGAAAAATATATATTTAATTGTTATAATATCGATTTTTTGCTCTGTACTTCCTTACGGGGCTATAGCTACGATATTGTCGGTATATATACTTGCCAATATCTATAAAGTATCTTTAGAGATGACACTTATGGTGGCGGTATTTTTACTGATAACTGCAATACTTTATTATAGTTTCAGTCCTAAAGATGCGTATATTTTAATTCTTACTCCTGTTTTATTTACTTTGAAGATTCCCTATGTGCTGCCTTTTATACTGGGGCTGGGGGGAAGTATTACATCTGTAATACCCATCAGTTGCGGTATATTTATGTATTATTTATTTGTATATATAAAGCAAAATTTAAGTACCCTGGTCAATAGTACATCAGTGGAGGTAACACAAAGATATACCCAAATGTTGAATGCAATTGTAGGTAATAAACTTATGATACTGATGATTGTTGCCTTTGCAATAACTATAGTGGGTATATATCTGATTAAAAAACTCTCATTTGACTATGTAAGAACAATAGCCTTGGTTTCAGGACTTGTACTTTTGCTTATAGCTATATTTGCAGGCAATATTTTATTTGCTGTGTCCGTACCGATAATGGAACTTATAGCAGGTATAATAGTTTCAATTCTTATAGCATATATTTATGACTTTTTTATACTGGCAGTTGACTATACGAGAACAGAATTTACTCAATTTGAAGACGATGATTATTATTACTATGTAAAAGCCGTGCCGAAACTTTCATTAAAAGCTTCCGATAAGAAAGTTCAAAATTTTACTAATAATACTCAAGAAAGAAAAGTGCGTAAAAGGACTTATTAAATAATTAATAAAGAAAGGTAAAAAGATGGCTAATATAGCAGATACCGTAAGCTCCTGGCTTATATACGTACCGAGGATAACTATAGCAAATATTATAGAAATCGCCATAATTGCATACATAGTATATGGCGTGCTGCTTTGGATACAAAATACTAAGGCTTGGGCACTTTTGAAGGGTATAGGAATTATATTGGGATTTACCCTAATGGCAGTAATTTTCAGGTTCGATGCTATTTTGTGGATTTTAAGCAATGTTGCAACAATAGCGGTTACAGCTATAGTTATTATTTTTCAGCCTGAGATCAGAAATGCTTTGGAGCAGCTTGGAAGGAAGGATATATTCAAGTATTTTTTCCTACAAGGTAAATCAAAGTTTGAATTTACTCAAGAGATCATATCGGAAATAGTAAAGGCGAGCGAAGAGTTGTCTAAGAATAAAACCGGTGCTTTAATGGTGATAGAAGGAACACAATCATTAAAAAATATAGAAGATACGGGAATAGTTATAGACGGAAAACTTACTAATCAATTACTGATAAATATATTTGAACATAATACTCCATTGCATGACGGAGCTGTGGTTATACAAGCGGATATAATAAAGGCGGCTACCTGCTACCTGCCGCTCAGTTCAAATATGCAAATCAGCAAAGCACTTGGAACAAGACACAGGGCGGCACTTGGTATAAGTGAGGTTACAGACGCACTTACCATAGTAGTTTCGGAAGAAACAGGAGGTATATCCATAGCAAAACTCGGCGAACTTAAGAAGATAAAAGACGGTAAAGAGCTTGGAGAAATTCTTGCTAAATTAAATACCGCAAATGTAAGTACGCAAAGTTTCAGCTTTTTGAGAGGAAGTAAATCCAATGAAAGAAATGATAACTAGGAATTTAGGTTTAAAAATATTTTCAATAGTTATAGCTGCTATAGTGTGGATGGCAGTAATAAGCATTTCCAATCCTGAAGTAACGAGAACCAAGACCGTAAGCTTAGAGGTACTTAACGAAGATGTTATTGAAATGGCAGGCAAGACCTATGATTTAGGCGGTATAGATACTGTGAATGTATTATATAAAATCAGAAGCAGGGATGAATATAATATAAAAGCTTCAGACATAAGAGCTTATATCGACCTTTCAAAAATTTATGACATTACAAATTCGGTACCTGTAATAGTAGAAGTAGTCAATAATAAAGAATTGTTTATAGAAAATCCTGTAGCAAGACCGGCGGCAATAACCGTACATATAGAAGATATGCAAAGAAAGCATTTTGATCTTGAGGCTAAGGTAAGCGGCACTCCGGCTGACGGCTATGCTGTAGGCGAGATAAGCTTAAATCCCTCCTCAATATATCTTAACGGTCCTCAGGACATAATAGGAGGTATAAGCTCAGTAGGAGTGGAAATTAATGTAGAGGGAGCCAATGACAAGTTAACAGGTAGTACAAAGCCCGTTTTCTTTGATGCAAACGGCAATAAGCTTAGTATTACGGATACCAGGCTGGAGCTTGAGACTGCTGATATTAATTATGAAGCTGCTATACTTAAGGGAAAGAGTTTAAGCTTAAAATTTAATGTCGGAGGAAGTGTTGCGGAAGGTTACAGATTTATGGGAGTGCAAAGCAGTATAAATTCTATATTGGTTGCAGGGGATCCTAAGATTTTAGCTGAACTTAAAACAGTAGAAATACCGGCAAGTGTACTTGATATAAGCGGTGCAACAGCCAATAAAAATATTGTGATCAATGTAGCTGATTATCTGCCGGAAGGTGTGCAGGCTGACGGTAATACTCAAGTTGATGTAACTTTAAGGGTTGAAGCGGTTAATAAGAAAAATATAAGTATAGGATTATCCGATATTACCTTAACAGGTGTGAATAATTCATTAAATTATGTATTAAGCCCCGAAACAATTACAGTTGGCATAAGCGGGCTGGAAAGCGGTCTTTCGAAAATAAGCAAAGCAGATCTTAATCCGAGCATAGATCTTAGCAATCTTTCTTTGGGAGAACACAGTGTCAACATTAAATTTTCCTTGCCCGGCGGCTATAGTGTTGATTCTCATACACCATGCAAGGTTATTATATCAAAAGTTCCCGAGGAAAGTGCATCCTCGTCTGCTGCAAGCAGCAGTATTGAAGAAAGTTCATCTTCTATAGAAGTTACACTTCCTTCAAGTACACAGGAAAGAGAAAGTACAAAAAGTACTGTAAAGGAAAGCGGCAAGGAAAGTTTAAAAGAAAGTTCAAGGGAGAATTCGAAAGAAAGCTCAAAGGAAAGCAGTAAAAATACAAAAGAAAGCTCAAAGGAAAGCAGTAAAAATACAAAAGAAAGCAGTACAGGTGGCGGCACAGAAGAAAGCGGTATGGAATAAGTTAGTATTTTTAAA
>CAJPUK010000109.1 GCA_905373785.1 uncultured Johnsonella sp.
TACTTTACTAAACAAATGAAAATTTGTTAAGAGATGCTATACAAGTAAAAGGAGGATCATTATGAAGAAAAATTTACTTAAGCTTATGTTTTTATCAGCCTGTACACTTATGCTTTCAGCTTGTTCGAACAATGCTGCAAGTACAGATACAAGTGCAGGTGAAAGTGCAGATACTAGTGCACAGGTTTCAACAGAGGCGGGAGACAGTACAGCTAAAGGTTATAAAATAGGTGTATTGCAATTAGTACAACATCCGGCGCTTGATAAGGCAAATGAGGGATTTATAGCGGCACTTGATGAGGCAGGTATACAGTATAGTGCGGATCAACAAAATGCAGGCGGAGAACTTTCATCCGCACAGCTTATAGCTGAAAAATTTGTCAACGATAAAGAAGACTTGATTTTTGCAATTGCAACACCGGCGGCGCAGTCAGCGGCAGGTGTTACTGAAGATATACCTATAGTAATTACTGCTGTAACAGATCCTAAGGAGTCAGGGCTTGTAGAAAGTAATGAAAAACCGGGTGGAAATATAACCGGTACTTCCGATCTTACTCCTGTTAAAGAACAGATAGATTTATTAAAGGAATTGGTGCCGGATGCTAAGAAAATAGGTATACTTTACAGTACGGCAGAAGCTAACTCCGTTATACAGGTGAATCTTGCAAAAGAAGCGGCAAAAGCTCTTGGTATGGAAGTGGTTGAGTATACGGTATCAAACTTAAGCGAGATACAGTCAGTAGTTGAGTCTATGATAGGAAGTATAGATGCACTTTATATTCCTACCGATAATACAGTTGCATCAGGTATGAGTACAGTTACTATGATTACCAATGAAAATAAGATTCCGGTAATAGGTGCAGAGTCCGCACATGTTGAAAAGGGGGCTTTAGCTACTTACGGTATAGATTATTATGAACTTGGAAAACTTACAGGTAAGCAGGCTGTTGCTATACTTAAAGAAGGTAAGAATCCTGCGGATATGCCTATAGAATACCTTGACAAAGCAAAGTTTAAGTTCTCTGTCAACGAGGAAACAGCTAAAGAGCTTGGTATAGATGTATCTAAAATTGAAAAAAATTAGTACATCGTTCGCAAAATAAGTATAACAAAAACGATGAGTATTTTTCTGACTGTGTACAGCAAAACCTTTAGTGTAGTGCGGCTACACTGAGGGGTTTTGATGTATGTAATCATAAAAAGAGGCAAGTTATTTGATATATTATACATATATATCTAAACTACCTGAGCTGTAACCAAATCAGTACGATAGTATATTATCAAAATATAAATATTATTGAAGTTTAGGCAGATAAGTAGTAAAATGTAATAGTTCTAGGATAGTCAATATATTGACTATCCTGTTTTAATGTAAGCATCAATTCTTCAGCTTACTGTTTTACTTGCAGAATCAGCATATCATTTGTAGAATATTATCTAAATTCATTGACGATTTTTGCAAATACTTTTAATCTATGTTCAGGTATTGTATTAAAAGTAAGTAATAATAAAGATAGACTTAAAGTCAAATATATATTTAGGAGGCATTCTTTTATGTTCGTAGAATTTTTATCGGGTTTGTTCCCATCCATGCTC
Organism: uncultured Johnsonella sp.; assembly: GCA_905373785.1. Lineage (GTDB taxonomy): Bacteria > Bacillota > Clostridia > Lachnospirales > Lachnospiraceae > Johnsonella. The sequence goes on from CAJPUK010000109.1 coordinate 1,597, forward strand.
GGAGCTACAGGGCAGGCAGTGTTATGGGCAATTATGGTACTTGGGGTATTTATCACCTTCAGACTTCTTAACATTGCCGACCTTACGGTTGACGGAAGTTTTGCATTTGGCGGTTGTATATGTGTTCTTATGATCGTCAAGTATAATATAAATCCGATACTGGCTTTACTTACAGCAGGGATTGCGGGGCTTTTTGCAGGTGCTGTAACAGGTATAATACACACAGTATTTGATATACCGAGCATACTTGCAGGAATTTTAACACAAATTTCACTTTGGTCTGTTAATCTTGCACTGGTAGGTGTAAGCAATATATCTCTTAATAAGGCACCTAATGTATTTACGGCGGTATCCAAGTTATTAAATATGTCAGGACCGAATGCCGGAGCGAATGCCAATCTTATAGTAGGTTTTATAGCAGCGGCTTTGATTATAGGACTTTTATATTGGTTTTTCGGTACGGAGCTTGGAAGTGCACTTAGGGCTACAGGAAATAACGAGGATATGATCAGAGCTTTGGGATTTGATGTTAACAGGGGTAAACTTATTGCACTTATGCTCAGTAACGGACTCGTGGGGCTTTCAGGAGGGCTGGTGGCTCAAAGCCAAAAGTATGCGGACATTAATATGGGAACCGGTGCCATAGTTATAGGTTTGGCAGCTATAGTTATAGGAGAGGTGTTGCTTAGCAGGTATATCAATTTCGCAGTAAAACTTACAGCGGCAGTTTTCGGTACCATAGTTTATTTTTGGATCAGAGCCATAGTTTTAAGACTCGGTCTTAATGCCAATTACATGAGGTTGGTGTCTGCAATTATAGTATTTATAGCATTGGCAGTGCCAGTAATACTTGAGAGAATGCGTGTAAGAAAATCTTATCATGCAGACATATAGAAGTTTGCTAATAAAACATATGGAAGGTTTATAGGTAAATTTGATGTTGGAAATTATAAATGTAAGTAAAACTTTTAATAAAGGCACTGTAAATGAAAAAAAAGCATTGGACAGGCTTTGCTTAAAAATAGAAGAAGGAGACTTTATTACCGTAATAGGGGGAAACGGTGCAGGAAAGTCAACCATGCTAAATATGATAGCCGGAGTCTACAGAATAGATTCGGGAGTTATTAATATAGATAATGTTAATGTATCTTTACTCCCTGAATATAAAAGGTCAAAGTACATAGGAAGGGTATTTCAAGATCCTATGAAGGGTACTTCGGCAGGAATGCAAATAGAAGAAAATCTTGCACTTGCATTTAGAAGAGGTAAGAGAAGAGGCTTTGCCTGGGGAATAAAATCGGAAGAAAGGGAATTTTATAAATCCGAGCTAAAGAAACTGGGACTGGGATTGGAAACAAGGTTAAAAAGTAAGGTGGGACTTTTATCAGGAGGACAAAGACAAGCGGTAACCTTGCTTATGGCAACTTTGGTTGACCCAAGGCTCCTGCTTTTAGATGAACATACAGCAGCACTTGATCCTAAGACTGCCAAGAGAGTTCTGGATATAACCAAGGATATAATAGAGGAGAAAAAGCTCACTGCGCTTATGGTTACACACAATATGAGAGATGCTATAAATATGGGTAACAGACTTATTATGATGCACGAGGGCAGGCTGATATACGATGTGAAAGGAGAAGAGAAAAAGAAATTAACAGTAGAGGCATTGCTTAAAAAATTTGAAGAGGCAAGCAACGAAGAATTTGCCAATGACAGAATGATGCTCACAAAATAGGAGGTTTTTATGGATAAGCAAAAGATTGTTATAACTATAAACAGAGAGTACGGAAGCGGTGGAAGAAGTATAGGGAAAATATTATCAAAAAGACTGGGGATTTCTTATTATGATGATGAAATTATAAAACTTTCATCTGAGTATTCAGCAGTGGCAGAAGAGTATTTCAGAATGCATGATGAAAAACCGGGAAACAATTTTTTTCAGAAGGTTATGGGAACTACAAAGGTAAATTTGTCAAAACCTTCAATTAGTGATAATATAACTTCTCCGGACAATCTTTTCAGATTTGAGTCAGAGGTTATAAGGAATATAGCTAATAGGGAAAGCTGTATATTCATAGGAAGATGTGCGGATTTTGTACTTGATTCCTGCGCTTTTCCGGAGTATATAAGTATTTTTGTATATGCGGATCTTACAGCCAAGATAAGACGTATAATGGATCTGGACGGACTTGAGACTAAAGAGGCTCTGGAAAAAATATCAAAGATAGACAAAAGAAGAGCATCATATTATAAGTATTATACAGGTGAGGATTGGCTTGATATGTCAAGATATGATTTGCCGATCAACACAAGTGATTTGGAGTTTGAAGAGGCTTGTGATTTGATCTTGTATTATTTGAAATTAAGAAAATACGCAATACCCCAGTCATAAAAACTAATATAAAAGTAGCAGTTTAGTATAAAGTTATAGATTTTGTTAATTTTTGCAAAATAATAAAAGCAAGGCTAAACTGTTGTACTGACCTGTGATTTTAAACTGTAACCTATCCGGTGTAATGTAGCATTGATATCCGGCTTTATTACTGCTTTATCAATAGATTGTAACATATATAGTCAAAGAGAATTAAGAGCTACTCTGCTATTACTGATATTAATTAAATGTCAATGATACTATACACTAGGTGTTTTCAGCACTTTACAACCTATATAAAACAGTAATCAGTTTAAATAGCATTTAGACAGTACACTATTTTACAGTAATATAATATTAGTTTTCATAGGGAACTGTTGCAAAATACAGTATATGAAAATTATACGGAGATTATTAGATGAGGAAGAAAGAAAAAAACTTCTTAAATGTATTGAATAAGGTTAGAAATAAAAGAAACCGAACATATAAGAAGGTGGCTGTCGTAGCCGGAGCTGTTGTAATACTGATAACCGTTATCAGTGCAGGTCTTGCCATGACAAGAAAAAAAAATACAGCCGTGGTACCAAATTCTTCACAGCAGAGTGAAACAGCGGTTGTAGAAAGCAGTACCGAGCCCTATGTGGATCCGGTACAATCAGCAATAGAAAATGCTGTAAATTCCTATGGTGATTTGGGACTTACCAATGTAACCGGTTATCTCTACATGAGAGAAGAGCCGAGTAAGAATGCAAAAATCATAGGAAAGCTTTATGGCGGAAGTGCCGTGGATATTATAGAAAGTGCCAATGAAGAGTGGTATAAGGTAAAGTCGGGAGGGCTTGAAGGTTATGTCTTTGCAGAGCATATTACCACTAAAGATGCAGCAAAGCAGCAGGCTTTGGAACTTGTAAAAGAAAGAGCTATAATACAAACCGAGAGGCTTAATATAAGGAGTGAGGCGTCTACAGATTCGGAGATAGTCGGTGCCGCATATAAGGGTGAAAGATATGAAATACTTGAAGATGCGGGAGAGTGGGTCAAGATTGAAGGAGGGTATTTATCCAAGGAATTTTTAGAGATAAAATATGCTCTTAATGAGGCAAGAAAGCTTGATTTAAGAAGCATGGTACTCAACCTCTATGATAATTTGGCTATTTCCAATGTTGAAGGCTATCTTAATATAAGAGAAGAACCCAAAGAAGACGGTAAGATCATCGGTAAGCTTACCAGTAAAGCGGCAGGAGATATAATTGAGACCTTGGACGGTTGGTACAAGATAAGGTCGGGACCTATTACCGGTTATGTTAAAAGTGATTACATACTTACAGGTCAGGCGGCTAAAGATGCTGCTTTGGAAGAGGCTGAACTTATGGCTGTAGTTACAGCAGATGCACTTTATGCAAGGGCAGAGCCCAATACAAATTCAAAAATATTTACGACCATATCCAATAGTGAGAAATATCCAATAGTTTCTCAATCGGACGGATGGGTAGAAATAGAGCTTGAGGACAATAACAATGCATTTTTATCAACGGAGTTTGTTGATGTCAGATATGCACTTAATGAGGCGATAAAGTTTACTCCGGCAGAAGATGCGGCTAATGCAATTATGGCAAGGAGAAATGAAATTGCAAACTATGCGATGCAATTTTTGGGCAATCCTTACGTATGGGGCGGAACAAGTCTTACCAACGGCTGCGATTGCTCAGGATTTACTATGCAGATACTTGGTAAGTACGGAGTGGGACTGCCACATTACTCTGTTTCTCAATCTCAGATGGGAACAAAAATAGATGCATCACAGATGAAACCGGGAGACCTCATATTCTATTCTAACAGAAGAGGTGTTATAAACCATGTTTCCATGTATATAGGAAACGGTCAGGTTATACATGCGGCAAGTAGAAAGAGCGGTATTAAGATTTCTGCCTGGAATTATAGAAATCCTACTACCATTAGAAATGTTATCGGAGATTAAGTTTAGGTGTAATGTTTGACAGTGAGGCTGTCGCATAAAAAATAATATTTTATACAGCAGTATGTTGATTTATCTATTGCAGCAGTTTGTATATTTTATTCTTAATGTGGCAGCCGCATTTAATAAGTATTACATTGGTAAAGGGGAAAAAGATGAAAGATAATTTTATTGCACAATCATTTGGAAAAAGTCAAAACTATACGGATATTCCTAATCAATTATATAAAGAATATGATGTGAAAAAGGGTCTTAGAAATGAAGACGGTACCGGTGTAAGAGTAGGGCTTACAAGGGTATCCGATGTAGTAGGTTATGATTATGTAGACGGAGTAAAGACTAATGTTGCCGGTCGTCTTTACTATCGTGGTTATGACATAGTAGATATTGCCGCTGCCAGAGCAAAAGATGCAGTCGGTTATGAAGAGGTTATGTTTTTATTACTTTTCGGATTTTTGCCCTCTAAAAGAGAGTTTGATAATTTCAATGATATACTTAGAGATATGTATGCTCTTCCGAATGATTTTTTGGAGATGAATCTTTTGCGTATGCCGGCACAAAATCTTATGAATAAATTGCAGCATGCCGTACTTACATTGTATAATTATGATGATGACCCTGATAATGTGGAAGTATATTCAACCTTATTAAAGGGCTTGGATATAGCGGCTAAACTGCCTTCAATCATGTGCTATGCATATCAGTCAAAGATGCATTATTTTAACAGAGAGAGCCTGGTTATACACTACCCTATGAAAAACTACTCTATAGCTGAGAATATTTTGTATATGCTAAGAGAGAACAGACAATTTTCAGCAAAAGAGGCCGCACTTTTGGATACAATCTTAGTATTGCAGGCTGACCATGGCGGAGGTAATAACTCAACCTTTGCCAATGTAGTTGTCTCATCTACCGGAACGGATATATACTCTTCAATAGCGGCAGCCATAGGCTCATTAAAGGGACCTAAGCACGGAGGAGCCAACATACAGGTAAGTAATATGATGGAGGAAATAGTAGCTGAGATAGGCTATACTTCAGATGAGAAAAAAATAAGAACTGTGATAGAAAAAATTCTGGACAAGGAGTTCTTTGACAGAACCGGGCTTATCTATGGTTTCGGACATGCGGTATATACTATATCCGACCCGAGAGCGGAACTTTTAAGAGAGTATTGTGAGGTGGTTGCAAAGGAAAAGGGAAGAACCAAGGAATATGAATTTTATGTTTTATTTGAAAAATTGGTTAAGGATATAGTTTTTGAAAGAAAAG
>CAJPUK010000110.1 GCA_905373785.1 uncultured Johnsonella sp.
AAAAATTGTTATATTTTTATAGTCAATACTCTTGATTTTCTTTAAATAAAGGAGTATTATAACGATAATACAGTGCTGTAAACGTTTCCAATTTGTACATACTGTATACAAGATACAAATTACTAGAGCATTAAAGTCAGATATAAATCAAAGAAAGTATATTATATCAGGAGGTTTTAAAATGAAAAAATCTAAGTTATTTCTATCATTAGCACTTGCAAGTGCAATGTTGCTCAGTGCTTGCACAGGCTCATCAAGCAACACGGGTTCAAGCGGCGAAGGCAGTGAGGCTGCAGCTTCAGGAAGCGGCAAGGTATATTATCTTAACTTTAAACCCGAGCAGGACGGACAGTGGCAGGAGCTTGCAAAACTTTATACACAGGAGACAGGTGTACAGGTAAAAGTTTTCACGGCAGCTGCAAATCAATATGAGCCTACACTTAAGTCAGAAATGGCTAAGACAGAGGCACCTACTTTGTTCCAGGTAAACGGTCCGATAGGACTTAAAAGATGGAAAGAATATTGCTATGATTTAACAGGTTCGGACATTGTAAATGAGCTTTCAAGCAAGGATTTTGCACTTATGGACGGCGATAAGACCGCAGGTGTAGGGTATGTTATAGAATCTTACGGAATCATTTACAATAAAGAGCTTTTAGAAAAGTCAGGTCATAAGGCAGAGGATATTAAGAGCTTTGCACAGCTTAAAGAGGTTGCTGAGGATATTACGGCAAGAAAGTCTGAGCTTGGATTCAGTGCGTTCACTTCAGCAGGTATGGACGGATCATCTGACTGGAGATTTAAGACTCACTTGGCAAACTTACCTATCTATTATGAATATAAGGCTGACCATATTGATTCGACTGATGCAATAAAGGGAACATATCTTGATTATTATCGTGATATTTGGGATCTTTATATCAATAACTCAACCACAGATCCGGCTCTTCTTTCTACAAAGACCGGAGATGATGCGATTGCAGAGTTTGTAACAAATAAGGCGGTATTTTATCAAAACGGTACTTGGGCTTACAGTGATGTAAGAGATCTCGGAGATGATAACCTGGGAATGCTTCCTATATACATAGGTGTAGACGGAGAAGAAAAACAAGGTTTATGTACAGGTACAGAGAATTATTGGTGTGTAAATGCAAAGGCTTCAGATGCAGATATTAAGGCTACTTTAGACTTTATGAAGTGGTGTGCGACCTCAGAAGTAGCGGTTAAGGCTATGTGCGGTACAGAGAGTGCTATGCCTTCAGGGGGTGACGGTATGGGATTTGTAACACCTTTCAAGTCTAATCTTGAGTCAGCCAACCCGCTTGTAAACATAGCCAATAAGTATGTAACAGACGGTAAGACAGCTGTAACATGGACATTTACCACTATGCCTTCCGAGCAGTGGAAGGATGGTGTAGGTTCAGCACTTACAGCCTATGCGGCAAATCAAAGTGATGATACTTGGGCAGAGGTAAAGAAAGCCTTTGTTGAGGGCTGGGCTACAGAAGCGGCAGCTAATAAAGATAAAGAATAAAACTTAATAAAAGGACTTTATACTTATATTTTCTTTATAGTAGAGCTTCAGAATCCGAGAGTATTGACAGTTTCCGGTTATGATTGCTTTAACGGGAAATATACTGTATAAAGTTCTTTTTGTTTAGATTACAGCAATATAAACAATAATAAGAAGCAATCAGACAGAAACACTCCGTATTTCAATCTTTGTAACATTGCTGTGAGTATAATTGAAATAGGGAGCGTTTCGAAACAGTTGTTTATGTTAGCGACTAAGCTGCAAGTCATTATATTTGTATATTTTTTATTAAACAAGTGCATTATCAAGGAAAAAATAATAGGAGGTTTTTATGGAAAAAGCAATTAAAAAACATCTGCCCGTCTTTGCTTTGCCTACTTTTTTGGCATTTACTATAGGGTTTATAGCACCTTTTATATTGGGAATATACCTGTCATTTTGTAAGTTTAACACAGTTACGGATGCTAAATTTATAGGTATATCCAATTATATTAAGGCAGTGCAGGATACTATATTTCAGCATGCATTTATATATACCTCACTTTTTGCTATAGTTTCAATAATTGTTATAAATATCTGTGCTTTTGCCATAGCTTTGGCACTGACAAAAAAGCTTAGGGGAACCAATATATTCCGTACCTTCTTCTTCATGCCCAATCTTATAGGCGGTATAGTACTCGGTTATATATGGCAGCTTATTTTTAACGGTATATTGGCTATGTATAATCAGGCAATAACTGCAAGTGAGTGGTACGGCTTTTGGGGTCTTATTATACTGGTAAGCTGGCAGCAAATCGGTTATATGATGATTATATATATAGCAGGTCTACAATCCATCCCGGAAGATGTGATGGAAGCGGCACAGATAGACGGAGCCTCATCTATACGCAGACTTTTCAGTATAACTATACCTATGATGATGCCTTCTATAACTATATGTACCTTCCTTTCAGTTACAAACGGATTCAAACTTTTTGACCAAAACCTCTCACTTACCGCAGGTGAACCTTCAAAAATGTCGGAAATGCTTGCGCTTAATATATTTAATACTTTCTACGGAAGAACCGGTTGGGAAGGCGTAGGACAGGCTAAGGCGGTTATTTTCTTTATTATAGTGGTAATTATAGGAATTATACAGTTACAGGTAACAAGAAGCAGGGAGGTACAACAGTAATGAAAAGCAAAAAAAATAAAAATATAATAAGTGCCATGGGTACGGGATTTTTTTCTATTATTTGTTTATTGTATGTATTTCCGATAGTTGTAATACTTATTAACGCATTTAAGAAGAAAGTTTATATTAATGACCAGCCTTTCAGTATGCCTAATGAAGAAACCTACAGCGGTTTTAAAAACTTTATGGAGGCTATTAATAAGTATGAATTTATTAAGGCTGTGGGTTGGACGGTATTTATTACAGTGGCTTCAGTTGCGGTTATACTTGTATGCACCTCTATGTGTGCCTGGTATATTACCAGAGTTAAGTCAAAATTCAGTAAGGTGATGTATTTTCTGTGCGTATTTTCTATGGTAGTACCTTTCCAAATGGTAATGTTTACTTTGTCATTGATTGCTAACCGTATGAGACTTGACAGTCCTTTAGGGCTTATAGTGGTGTACCTTGGCTTTGGTGCGGGACTTGCGGTATTTATGTTCTGCGGTTTTGTCAAGTCCATACCGGTAGAGATAGAAGAGGCGGCTATGATAGACGGCTGTACTCCTTTGCAAACTTTCTTTTTAGTGGTATTGCCTATTATGAAACCTACCTATATATCGGTAGGAATACTTGAAACCATGTGGATATGGAACGACTTCTTACTTCCTTATCTGGTACTTGATGTTAAAAAGTATAAAACTATATCAATGGCTATACAGTATATGAGAGGAAGTTACGGAAGAGTAGATATGGGAGCTATAATGGCAGCCTTGGTTATGGCGGTTATACCGGTTATAGTTTTCTACTTATCCTGTCAAAAGTATATTATAAAGGGAGTAGCCGCAGGAGCTGTAAAAGGCTAGGCTTGGGGGTTTTATATGACTATAAAAGATATATCAAGAGAATCGGGGTATTCTATTGGTACAGTCTCAAGAGTACTGAATAACAGCCCTAATGTATCTCAAAAAGCATATAATGCTATTATGGCAGTTGTTGAAAAAAATCATTTTGTGGTCAACAGCAATGCCAAACAACTTAAAAAGCAGGGGCTCAGTTCTATAGCCGTAATTGTTAAAGGCAGTGGAAATATGCTGTTTTCTTCAATACTTGAAAGTTTACAGGATATAATTTCAAAAAATGAATATCTTTGTCTGATTTATTATATAGATGAAAAAGATAATGAGGTGGATACAGCCTTACAGATTTTAAAAGACAAGCAACCTAAGGGATTTATATTCCTGGGCAGCCATATAGAAAATTTCCAAAAAAGTTTTAAATATCTTGATTGCCCAAGTGTAATTGCTACAAATTCCGCTAAGGAACTTAAGTTTGAACAACTTGCAAGTGTGTGTATTAATGACAGGGTGGCAGCTATGGCAGCCGTCTGTGAACTTATAAAGCTGGGGCATAAAGATATAGCTGTGCTTGGAGGTGACTATGAACACAGCGATCCTTCCAAGTCAAGACTTTTGGGGGCAGGTGATGCCTTTGAAAAGAATAACATAAGCTTTGATAAAGAAAAGCTGTATCAGGTTACCGGTTTCAGTATAGATGGCGGATATAAGGCAATGAAGGAGCTTTTACAAAAGAATCTTAAGTTAAGTGCTGTTTTTGCAATGGCTGATGTTATAGCTGTAGGAGCAATAAGGGCAATTGTAGAAAGTAAAATGTCTGTACCGGAAGATATATCTGTTATAGGTTTTGACGGTATAGAACTTGGAAGATATCTTAATCCAAGGTTGAGTACAATAAAACAGCCGGATAATGATATAGCAAGGTTAAGTTTTGAATTATTGGAAGAGCTTTTTGAGGGAAAAAAAGCCAGACATATAGAAAGCTCTTATAAATTTATAAAAGGAGAGAGCATGGCAGAATACGAAGAAGCTGTATTCTGAGAAAGGGATTAGACTTGAGAAAAAACGGAATTTTAATGCATATATCTTCATTACCCGGTAAACAAGGTATAGGAACTATAGGTGCAAGTGCCTATAAGTTTGTAGACTTTTTACATGAGAGCCTGCAGTCATATTGGCAGATTCTGCCTATCTGTCCTACCAGTTATGGAGATTCGCCATATCAAAGTTACTCCACCTTTGCAGGCAATCCTTATTTTATTGATTTGGATATACTTTGCAAGATGGGACTTTTAGAGACTTGCGATTATGTTGATATAGATTATGAGGCAGAGGAGGATGCCGTTAATTACGGAGCCCTGTATAGATTAAGATATCCCGTACTTAAAAAGGCGGCAGCCAATTTTAATACCAAGGACGCCTCTTATAATGCATTTCTTGCGGCTAATAAAGATTGGATCAATTCTTATGCTTTGTTTATGAGTCTTAAGGACTACCATCAGGGAAAGAGCTGGTGGGAGTGGGAAGAAGCTTATAGATATGCATATGCAAATGAAATCGACACTTTTAAGGCGGAACATAAAGACGAACTTGAGTTCTGGAAGATAATTCAATACCTGTTTTTTAAGCAATGGGAACAATTAAAGTCTTACGCCAATGCCAAGGGCATATCAATTATAGGAGATCTGCCTATATATGTATCATTAGACAGTGTAGATGTATGGTCCGATCCAAAGCAGTTTCAGCTGGATGATGAAAGAATGCCTAAAGAAGTATCGGGTTGTCCACCTGACGGTTTTTCAAAGGTCGGTCAACTTTGGGGCAATCCTTTGTTTGATTGGGAATATATGGAAAAAGACGGTTTTTCATACTGGCTTAAAAAGATTTCCTACCTGTGCAAGATATATGATGTGCTTAGAATAGATCATTTCAGAGGTTTTGACTCTTATTACGCTATTCCCTACGGCTCAAAAGATGCTACTAAGGGAGTATGGAAGCCGGGGCCGGGGATGAAGCTTTTTAATAAGGTAAATGAGCTTATAGGAAAACCGAGGATCATAGTTGAGGATCTTGGCTTTTTAACCGATTCCGTGAAAAAACTACTAAAAGACAGCGGCTTTCCGGGAATGAAGGTAATAGAGATGGGCTTTGACAGCAGAGATTCTAACTCAAAAGAGTATCTTCCTCACAATATTATACATAACAGCGTGGCTTATACCGGAAGTCATGATAATGACACTATAAAAGGCTGGTTTGAGACTGCGGCAAAAGAGGATATCGAATTTGCAAAGAAGTATATGCGTATAAGAGATGAGCAGGATATCAGTTGGGATGTGATAGCCGTGCTTATGCAATCTTCGGCTAGGCTTACTATAGTACAGGCACAGGATCTTCTGGGGCTTGGAACTAAGGCAAGGATGAACACCCCTTCTACTATAGGGGAAAACTGGATCTGGCGTGCAAAAGAGGATATGAGTGAGGCGATTTCCAAGAGGTTAAAAGAGTATACGCTTATGTATGAGAGGGCGTAGGTAAAGGTTTTTAATGATAAATTTGTAAAATTGTATAATGCAGCCCTTTCCGACTAATAAGCGCAGATGCCTTTTATATTTTTAGATACAGACAATTATTTTTACACAATCGAGTAGGGGCACTTTAGCCCCATACTCGATTGCGGGGCGGTGTTCGCTGCAAGGCGATAATTTCCTTTCACCGCCCCTGCGATAAAAAAACGCCCCATAGGAGTAAATCCTATAGGGCGTCTTTATTAAGATATCTCTACTTTTCTTCCCTCACTCCTTTACTGTCGACCTTGTATCCGTCTATTTCCGTATTTAGTGCAAGCGTGCCGTCAGGATAGAAATAATACCATTTTCCGTCTATATTTACCCATTTGCCGGATTCAAGCAGACCTTCCTTGTTCAGATAGTAGAGCCTTTCTTCTCCATCTGCTTTTAAGTTTAACCAACCCTTATGTGCCTTAGTTCCGTCATAATATCTCCAAAGGTTTCCGTCTTTTACCCAGCCTGTTTTAAGCACTCCGCTTTCATTAAAGAAATATACCGTGCCGTTAAGTATCTGTTTTCCTGTCAGAGCTTTGCCGTCTTTGTAGTAGCGGTATTTTCCGGCATCGTCCAATACAAAACCTTGTGCTGTTTCGGGCGTAATAGTCAGCTTAATATATCTGCTTAACATTGCAGAAACCTCCGCACGGGTAACCTCTCCTTTCGGGTTGAATTTGTTTTTGTCTATGTCCGTCATAATTCCCGCCTGCTGCATAGCTTTAACTGCCGCCATATACTCGCTTCCTATGTTTTCTGTATCTTCATAACTGCCCGCTTTTCGAGTTACAGGTATTTCGTAGCCCGTAACTTTTGCATATCTTTCAAAAATCACTGCCATTTCTTCTCTTGTTATGCTTTTATCCGGTGCAAACTTACCGTCTCCAGTCTCATAAATAACGCCCTTACTGTACGCCCATTCAATATATGGTCTGTATGAACTGTCATTTTTCACATCGTTAAAACTGTTTGTCTTATAGTCCTCTATATTTACTCCTGCAAGTTTGCCAAGTGCCGTT
>CAJPUK010000111.1 GCA_905373785.1 uncultured Johnsonella sp.
CACTCCCTATTTCAATCATACTCGCAGTACTGTTAATAAAGTTTCGACAAATTTAGTACAGACTGCGGAACTCGTATGCTCGCAATTGCATTTGTATTTTTATTGACTGAGATATTTAATTCTAAATGTTTATAACATCTTAATGTTATGAGCAGTTTGAGTCCGTTAAAAATCAATGATACATCAGAGTTCTTCACAGCCATTAATTTATATGCTATAATTCCCAATAATTAAGATAAAAAGCTTGTATCGCCCATCTAAAGGAGAAGAGTACAAATGATAAGCAAATTGATAAAAAGAATCCAAGAAACCAATGCCCCTATATGTGTAGGACTTGACCCCATGCCGGACTTGATTCCTGCCTCCGTACTAAACTCAAACTATGAAATCTATGGGAAAAACCTAAGAGCTGTTGCGGAAAGTTTTTTTGAATTTAATAAAAAAATAATAGATACCTGTTATGATCTGATACCGGCTGTAAAACCGCAGATAGCTATGTATGAGCAGCTTGGGATAGACGGACTTATAGTATATGAAAAAACCGTAAGATATTGCAAGGACAAAGGACTGCTCGTAATAGGCGATATAAAAAGAGGAGACATAGGCTCTACATCCTTAGCCTATGCAAGAGGGCATATAGGAAGCATAAATGTAGAAGGTGAAGTATTTAAGCCTTTTGATACGGATATGGTTACGGTTAACCCTTATCTTGGAATAGACGGAATAAAGCCCTTTATAGATGTGTGCAATGAAGAAGATAAAGCAATCTTTGTACTGCTTAAGACCTCTAATCCGTCAAGTAAAGACTTTCAGGATAAAGTATTAAATGACGGTAAATTACTTTATGAAGAAGTGGCGGACAGTATAGCAGAGTGGGGAGCTTTAAGCATGGATGGGAAATACTCCAATGTAGCGGCGGTAGTCGGTGCAACCTATCCCGAAATAAGTAAAAAGCTTAGAAAAAGACTTAAGACCACATACTTCTTAGTTCCCGGATACGGTGCTCAAGGAGCAGGTGCCGAGGATTTGAGGTATTGCTTTGATGAGGACGGTCTTGGAGCTATAGTAAATTCATCAAGGGGAATTATAGCCGCCTACAAACAGGAAAAATACAAGTCAAAGTTTTCGGAAGCGGAGTTTGACCTGGCTGCCAAGGAAGCGGTTAAAGATATGATAAAAGATATATCTTCAGTGTTGTAAGGAGTAAAGATGAGTAAGTATAAGGGAAGGGCAATAGTGCTTTTTCATGAAAATATAGCTGCCGATATATATGATATGAGGCTTTCCTGTCCTGATATTGCCCGGGAGGCAAGTGCAGGTCAGTTTGTACTTATATATACTGACGATAAGAGCAAGCTCTTACCAAGACCTATAAGTATATGTGAGATTGATAAAGATGAAGACAGTATACGCCTTGTGTATAGAGTTACCTCAAAATCGAGCGGTACAAAGATCATGAGCGAGTATAGGGTAGGTGAGTTGATCGAGATAATGGGACCCTTGGGAAACGGTTTTACTACCTTTGACAAAGCAAGCATATTGATAGGAGGGGGTATAGGTATACCGCCGATGCTTGAGCTGTCTAAAAGTATGAAAGTAAAGCCTACCGTATTGCTGGGATATAGAGATAAAGAAACCTTTTTGGCAGATGAGTTTGAAAAGTATGCAACCGTGCATATTGCCACTGAAGATGGAAGTGTAGGAACCAAGGGAAATGTTATTGACATAATAAAAGAAAAAAAGTTATCGACAGACTGCATTATGGCTTGCGGTCCTACACCTATGTTAAAGGCGGTAAAAGACTTTGCAGTTGAAAATAATGTAGACTGCTTTTTATCCCTTGAAGAAAGAATGGCATGTGGTATCGGAGCCTGCCTTGCCTGTGTATGCAAGTCAAAAGAAAGGGATGCATATACAAACTCGCATAATAAGCGTGTATGTAAGGAAGGACCTGTATTTGAGGCAGGGGAGATAGTTCTATGACAGATATTAAAGTAAAGATAGCAGGGAAAGAGTTTAAAAATCCGGTTACGGTTGCAAGCGGAACTTTCGGCTCCGGTAGAGAATACTTCGAGTTTATAGAGCTTTCAAAACTTGGAGCGGTTACTACCAAGGGTGTGTCGAATGTGGCTTGGGAAGGCAATCCTACTCCCAGAATAGCTGAAGTGTATGGAGGTATGCTCAATGCAATAGGTTTACAAAATCCGGGAGTAGATGTGTTTATAGAGAGGGATTTACCCTTTTTAGAGCAGCAGAACACAGGTATAATAGTAAATATCTGCGGAAAGACTATTGAGGATTATATAGAGGTGGTTGAAAGGTTGTCCGAAAGCTCTGTAGATATGTTTGAGATCAATATTTCCTGCCCGAATGTTAAAGAAGGAGGTATTGCTTTCGGACAGTCACCGGATCTTGTAAAAGAGATAACAAGTACACTTAAGAGCAGATCAAAAAAGCCGATTATTATGAAGTTATCTCCGAATGTAACCGATATAACCGTGATGGCAAGGGCGGCACAGGAGGCAGGAGCGGATGCAATATCTTTAATAAATACTATTACAGGAATGAAGATAGATATACATAAAAGAAAGCTTGTACTTGCCAATAAAACAGGTGGAATGTCGGGACCTGCCATAAAGCCGATAGCCCTAAGAATGGTATATCAGGCGGCACAGGTCGTAGATATACCTATTATAGCGATGGGCGGTATAACTACTGCTGAAGATGCCATAGAATTTATTATGGCAGGAGCAAGTATGGTAAGTGTAGGTACTGCAAATTTCTATAATCCTTACGCAAGTTTGGAAATAGTAGAAGGTATAGAAGAGTATTTGCAGCAAAATGCTATATCAAATATAGACGAGATCAGGGGAATAGTTAAGTAGGAGTATAAGTATGGAAAAGTATAAGATTGATTTTATAGAATTTATGATAGATTGTGAGGTATTAAAATTTGGAGACTTTGTGACTAAAAGTAACAGAAAAACTCCGTTTTTTATAAATACAGGTTGTTACTGCAGCGGTTTGCAGCTATCAGGTCTGGGAACTTACTATGCCAAGGCTATAGAAGCTAATTTCGGCAGTGATTTTGATGTGCTTTTCGGACCTGCATATAAGGGTATTCCACTATCTGTTGCTACAAGTATGAAGCTCAATGATTTAAGCGGTCAGGAGGTAAGGTACTGCTCTAACAGAAAAGAGGTAAAGGATCACGGTGATACCGGTATCTTGCTTGGAAGCGGTATAAAAGAGGGAGATAGGGTACTTATAATAGAAGATGTAACTACAGCAGGTACATCTATAGAAGAAACCATGCCCATACTAAAGAATTTGGGTGCAAAGGTACAGGGGCTTATTGTCAGTGTAGACAGATGTGAGAGAGGAAAGGGCGAGCAGAGTGCACTGAAAGAAATAAGTGATAAGTATAAAATAAAGACGGCGGCAATAGTTACTATGAAAGAAGTTATAGAACATTTGCATAATAAAGAATATAAGGGTAAAATAATAATAAATGATGAAATAAAAAAGCGTATAGACGATTATTATGATATATATGGGATAAAATAAAATGAACTTACAGATTAGCTAAGGAGGAGATGATGGAAAAAATCTATAATGTTATGAAGAATTCCGGAATAGTAAGTATAGTTATAGGTGTAGTTATGATAATTTTGGGCTTGGCTACAGGAATTGTATCAATTATATATGGAAGTAAATTATTGTTAAAAAAGGATGACATAGTGTTCTAGGTTTTATAATGAACAATGTAAAAAAGAAAACTAAGATTTTTGGAATTATTTGTTTTATCCTTTATATAAGCTTGTTGATTTATTTGGTGTTTTTTGCCGAATCTTTCGGAAGAACCGATATAAGCGGTGAAAGAAGATATAATTTGGAACTTTTTAAGGAAATCAGACGTTTCTATGTGTATAGAAATACTCTGGGTATATATGCCTTTTTATTAAATGTAGTGGGAAATGTACTTATATTCATTCCATTTGGCTTTATACTTCCTATTATAGGAAAGAAAAAGGCAAATATTTTCAAGACACTGCTTATAACCGTAGTCTTTGTATTCGTGATAGAGTGTGTACAGTTTGCATTAAATGTAGGAAGTTTTGATGTGGATGATATTTTACTTAATTCGATAGGAAGTTTAATAGGTCATATTATCTTTCTTGTGTTTAGGAAGAGGATGAGTGATGCTTGATTTTGATAAATACAGAAAAAGAAATATATTGGAAGAAGCCAAGTTTTCATTTCCTGAGGATAGAAAAAAGGTGGAATTGAATGAAGACTTGGTAAATTACGTTCATTTGAAATTTGCAAAAAACAGTAAGAAAGCTATGATTTTTGCCCTTGTAGCTTTTATTGCTATGCTTATAGCCATAAAGCTGACTTTGGATAACAAAGGCAATCCTGAACTTAATGTATCAGCTTATGCATTTACCTCTATACTGTTTTCTGTACTGGGTATTACCTACTCTATAAATTCCATATATGAAAAAAATGTAAAACACTTGCTCTCCTATGTGGCACTGATAGCAAGCGGAGTACAGTTTTTAATATGGTTTATGCTGATATATTTGGGGCAAAGAGGATAGAAATGGAAAGACTTACATTAGCAATTGATAGAATAAAACAGATAAAATCAGAAAATGTAACAATATATAATGAGTATTTTTGTAACCTTGCAGACTTTATTTTGGAGCTTACCAAGTTAAAGGATAAGAACCTTGATGATTTAAGCTTAGAAGAGCTTAAAAATCTTCAAAGCTTTTTGTATAAAGGGATTGAGAGTAATTATGAGCTTTCTGTATATAATCCCGATCATATGCAAAAAAAGTATCCTAAAGTCGGAAGAGCCTTGGCTTTGTTGGCATACGAGCTTAAGAATATGATACAAATGCTTTATAGAAAAGACTTTAGTTCGTATGTAAGTATGCTTGAGCTTTTTTTGGAGACTTATACCAAGTCCTGCCTTGATGAAGATGAGTTTGACAATGAAAGTATAGAAGATGTTATTTATTGGCATTTTCTTGACTATTTGGATATAAACTTGGAAGAGAGGATAGAGAATACATTTACCTTAAAAGACAGACACTATATTGATATTATTACAAAGTCGGACCTTAGCGATCCAAGATATTTATTTAAGTTTGGAGTTTATATATCAAACTCTCAGATCGAGCTTGCAAGATTTTTGGCAAGTCTTGATGAGGATACTGTAAAAAAGATGGCAAGTGCCTATGTTAAAGGTTATAAAAGAGGTTTTGAGCTTGCAAAAAAGGATTTAAGTTCTAAAAAATATGTGCTTATAAGATATTATATAGGCTTTGAGCGGGTAATTAAAGAAGCCATATCGGAGTTTAGGCAAATGGGCTTGGAAGCTATAATAATGTCTGCACCTTACAGACTTTCGGATAAGACAGCGGGCAGGAATATAGGGGCTGAAAGCGCAAGTGCCAATAAGCAATGTGAGTATGACCATAGATATGACAATGCCATACTTATTAAAAAGGCTTTTTTAGACAGGAAACTTGCCATATACGAGAATGTATGCGAGAAGTTAAAAGCGAATATGGCACTGTATGCAGGTCCTGCGGTTTTGGAAGTATTCGGTGAAGATGATTTTGAACCTGAAAATTCAAAGAATGCTTACACTTACAGTGAAAAGAAAAATAAGCTTTTTATAGATGCAAGAGCAAAGCAGGCTGCACTTTTGGATAAATATATAAACGAAGAAGAAATAAGCTTTACGATTATTGCATGGCCTCTGCCTGATATTGCAAAGACTGCAAAAGAGTATGAAGAAATATTTAGGGAAATAATAAAAATCAATACTCTTGATTCGGGACTTTTTACGAGATTGCAGCAGATAATTATAGATAATCTTGACAAGGCACACAGTGTAAGGGTAATCGGAAAGGGAGAAAATAAAACCGATATAAGGGTGCAATTACATGAGCTTAGTGATCCGAATAAAGAAAGTAATTTTGAGAATTGTACCGCAGATGTCAATATTCCGGTAGGAGAAGTATTTACCTCGCCCTTACTTAAAGGAACTACGGGTATTATACAGGTGTCCAATGTCTATATAGGAGACTATCAATTTAAGGACTTGGAGCTTGAGTTTAAAGACGGTATGCTCATTTCTTATAATTGTAAGAATTTTGATGAAGAAAAGGAAAATAAAGAGCTTATCAAAGAAGTAATACTTAAAAAGCACGATACTCTTCCTATGGGTGAGTTTGCCATAGGCACCAATACCTTAGCTTATACTATGGCAAGAAAGTATAATATACTCAGGAAACTTCCTATACTGATAGTGGAAAAAACCGGTCCGCACTTTGCACTTGGAGATACCTGCTATAGTCATGAGGAAGATTTCATGACCTATAATCCTGACGGAAAGGCGATTGTGGCAAGAGAAAATGAAATTTCCGCCCTAAGGCATGAGGACAGGTTCAAGGCTTATTATAACTGCCATACGGATATAACCATACCCTATGACGAGATTGAGGCGGTTATTGCCTATACCGATAAAGAAGAGATATATATTATCAAGGACTCAAAGTTTGCACTTGAGGGCTTGGAAGAGTTAAATGAAATGTTTGAACCGGGTTTTTAGTTTTTTGACTAAGATGAATAACCCGGCAAAACTGTAACGAAAATAGTTGTAAGATATATTGATTAAGATACAGACTTGTAAATGTGATATAAAATTATACTGATATTTATTCTGCCTTCCGGCAGGGAAAAGGAGATAAAAATGGCAAAAGTAGGTATTGTAATGGGTAGCGATTCGGATATGTCCGTTATGGCACAGGCTGCTGATTTCTTGGAGAAAATGGGTATAGATTTTGAGATGAAGATAATCTCAGCACACAGAGAGCCGAACATATTCTTTGAATGGGCTAAAACAGCTTACGACAGAGGTATAAGGGTCATTATAGCAGGAGCGGGAAAGGCGGCTCACCTTCCGGGTATGTGTGCGGCGTTATTTACACTGCCTGTTATAGGAGTTCCTATCAAAACTTCGGATCTTGGAGGAGTTGACTCACTTTATTCCATAGTGC
>CAJPUK010000112.1 GCA_905373785.1 uncultured Johnsonella sp.
CTGAAATATTGAATTTTCAATGTGCATTACACCTTAAAGGTGTGGGAAGTTTGAGATACTTATACGAAATACAAAAAACTCATAAAAGCAACTATTATAATGACAAATAATATTGTAAACAGTGCTGCTTCCGCTTCTTTTCTTGCCCTTATTCTTTCTTGCCTTAAGCGTTCCTCTTTCGACAGAGTCTCTTTATTATCACTTTCAGCTACATTTTCTGCCTGCTGCTCTGATACATTCTTATTTTCTACAGCATGCAGGCTTTTTGTATATTCCTGTATTTTATAGTTTTCTCTTTTACCTGTATTTCGAGTATCCGTTTCTTTTTCAACTATTCCTTTATATGTTTGATTATTTGGGGCTGTAGTTTCACTTCTTATTACTTTACTTTCTATATCGGTTGCATCTAATGAAACAGGTATGGTATAAGTATTATTAAATTTCTCTCTCTGAATGTTTATCTTATCCTTATTCAAAGCATTCGTAGGATCTTTTTTAATATTAAGATCTATTTCAAGCTCATTAATATGGCTTTGCTTATACTTTTCTATAGCCTTTTTCGCCTCCTCCGCACTTTGAAAACGTTCCTCGGGATCATAGGCACACATTTTTTGTAACAGCTCATACAAATCATCTGAAATATGTGAGGGCTTAGGAAACTTATCTCCTGTATAGCGTTTTTGTATTGCCTTTTCTACACTTTGTGCAGTAAGTTTCTCTTCATCCATAAAGGGAAGTCTGTTATTATTCAGCAGTTTATAAAGAACTATTCCAAGAGAATAGATATCTATATTACTTCCATATCTTTTTCCCAAATATACTTCCGGTGCCATATAGTTTTCCGTGCCTTTGTATGAGAGTGTTCCTGCATTGGAAGCTATATCACGTGCAATTCCAAAGTCTCCCAGTTTGTATACTCCTTTGGAGCTTCTGAAAATATTTGCCGGCTTTATATCTCTATGTATAATATTATTTGTTTCACAGACCTCAAGACCTGTAAGTATATCCTCCCCAATAGAAATAACATCCCCTACAGTTAAATCCGCCTGCTTCACATATTTATCCAGACACTCTAAAAATTCCATCCTTATAAGTATGTACCAGCATATATTATCAGAAGGTGAGTCTATTATCTCAAAGTCCAAAATCTTTACTATATGATTATCCTCCCCCAATTCCTGCATAAGTACTATTTCTTTTTTCAGTTTTTCAATTTGAGGATAAAAATAATCTCTTAACTCCTGCTCATCAAGCCCAAATCCGGACTGCACCCTTTTGAGCTCTGCATCATCACTTGGTATACGAACTACCTTAATAGCAGAATTTTGTATAATACCGTATCTTTCCTTTTCTGCCTTAAAGACCTGTCCGAATGAACCTTCTCCAAGCTTTTCTGTAATACTCCAATCAGACCATACCCTGCCTATTATTTCCAAATGTGTCATACAACTCCTTTATTTTATCAATTATTGAACCACCCTTTGTCTACAGTAAGCAGACTTCTTGACTTATAGTCTTCGCAAGTCAAACTTTTATTGAGCAGTATCTGTGCTATACAATATTTAAACATCTTATAAATGCCGGCATAATATCAATTATTTTACTTAAAATATGCTAACTAAGTTTTAACTTACATCTATCCTAAGTATAGTAGTATTGTCTTTCCCACCACGTTCCATAGCCAAACCCAGCAAAATCTTTATAGAGTCCATAAGCTCATGTTCGCAAACGATCTCAGCTATCTCAGCATTGCCTACATAATCTGTCAGTCCGTCACTACATATAAGAAAACTGTCTTTATTCTCCAATTCAAGTTCTTTTATATTAAGGTGAAAGCCGTATTCCTCAGTATCCATTCCTAAAAATTGACTCAACCCGCCTTTTATCTTTCTTTGACCGCCACTCTCGTCATCAACCGTAATAGTCATGGAATCAAGCTTATTAAGTCGGTATATCTGTCCTTCTCTGATTAAAAATACTTCACTGTCTCCTACACTCAGTACATAGGCTTTTTTTTCCATAAAAAAAATTGCTGCCAAGGTTGTTCCCGATCGCCTTACACCTTGCTCTCTTGCCATTTTACGTATACGCTCATTAAGTGTGTATACCAAATCTTCAAATATTCGTTCCTTCTTTTTGTTATCCGCTGTATTAAGGTCTGAAAGTATCTCTTTATATACAGAGGAAAAAAAGCCGGCAGCCTCAAGCGATGCCTGTGCTCCCAGCTTCTCTCCTCCCATGCCGTCCATAATTCCATATGCTTGCGGAAGCTTTTGTCCTTTAAGTTCCTGCTCCACATGCTCTTTTCTATCCGCATTTATAAAATCACCAAAACTGAAGTTGTCCTGATTTTCAAGTCTCTTTCTGCCGATATCACTTATCAGACCTGCATTAAGCTTGTATTTAATTAAGTCAAACATTTTATTCCAATACATTCCCCTGTACTTGACTTGCTGTCTGCACATTTTCCTGCTCTGTGCTCTTGTAAAGACCGGCAAGCTCGGTAAGTGAATTTGCATGTGTATCTATCATGGTTTTAAGTCTTGTAAAGTTATCCTGAAATTGCTTAAAACTTGAAATATAAGCGGTAGAAGCCTCACCGCCCCAGGTTGAACTTATGTTTACCACTGTATTTATCATATCATCCGTAATAGTCTGTATGCTGCTTGCCGCTGTTCTGAATTCCTCTGAGGTTCTTTCCAATTCTTCAGGTGTTACTAAGATATTACCTTCCATATTCTTCTCCTTATAATCAACAATTAAATTCTCGTTACACTTAGTGTATTATATTTATTAAATCATTTTACCTGCCGCTTCTACAACTCTTGCTTCATCGCTCTCATACTTTGCAGCTGTTTCATCACTATCTTTATTAAACCCTTTTACTTGCCGCTTCTGCCGCTCTTGCTTCATTGCTCTCATACTTTGCAGCTGTTTCATCTAATTTAACTATAAAAGCTTTTACCGACTCTAAAAAGCCCTTGCAATTATTATAAGTTTGAGAAAATGCTCCATGGAAACTTTCCTTTGCCGGACCTTCCCACATAGCACCAAGTCTTTGTTCAAGCTCGTTAAGCTCATCAAGTCTTCTTGCTATATCATCTTTTTTTGCCTGTAAATCATTTGAAGTGTCTCGAAGCTTTTGTGTTGTTACCTTAATCTCTGCCATATTCTACTCCTTTAAATATATGTTATTAAAAATAAAAAACTATAACTTTTTTCTAACACCAGTTTACTAAATTTTTAACTCCCTGTCCTCACACTTTCGTGTAGTTTATATCCATGGGAGTATAACTCTTTTTCCTACCGCTTCCAAAGCTATGCTTGCCATATTGTGTAAACCGGTTTTGCTTGTCAGGTTTTTAACATGGTATCTTACAGTATTCTCGGATACATGGCAATCCTTAGCCACCTCCGCATAAGTGTAGCCTCTTGCAAAGCTTCTGAGTATAACAAGTTCCGCTTCGGTAAGCTCATTAAGACTTGCCTCACCTATATTTATAGGTTTTTTATAGCCTATAAACACTTTTTCTCCAAGCATTACCCTGTCTACTATCGACACTATATCAGTTTCCTCATCTTCCTTATACCAGAAACCGTCGCAACCACAGCTTTTTGTCTTTTTTAAAAAACTACACTCAGGCACTGAACTCATAATTACTATTTTAATGCTCGGAAAACGTTTCTTTATCCGTATAGCTATATCTATGCCACAGTTATTATCTTCCAGACAAGCATCTATCAATATTATATCCACCTTACTCAGTTCAGGCTTTTCTTCAATATTTTTTAGAGAGCTTAATTTATATAAAATCTTATGCTTTTTTCTAACTTTGTAAAACTCATACTCAAGTAATTTCATTGAAAAAGCGGAAGTTTCTAAAATCATAATACTTGCCATGCTCCCACCCCCCTAAGCGGTCATTTTAAATGCTACCTTATAGATTTTATAATATTTTTGTAATTTTTAACAGTAGCCAAAAGTACTATTTTTTGCATTTTTATATCTTTTTATTTAATAAATGCGAACTTATACCGTTTTATTTTATTAATTTTTATAACTTTTATATGAACTCTGATAAAAATATCCTTGCTCAACTTTGCAGCAAGTTAAGGATATATTTATATAAATATGATATTTTTTTAAGTTTTCACATAAAAAAACGAAGTATACTTTCATATACCCCGTTATTTCTAATCCGCTATCATTTTTGCTATCTCCATAGCCGAGATCTTATATATAGCCCTGTCTATATTTTTTTCCTTAAGTGCATTATATACCGATTCTTTATCAAAAGCACAGCCTACCAAGGCAGACTCTATATCTTTGGCATCCAGTGTACTGAAAAAATCCCCGGATACAAAAGCGGACTCTATCTTCCCATGTACCACATCCAGTTTAAAACTTATCTTGCCGCCTTCAAATCTTCCGGTCTTTTCTATATTGAACTTTGGATTTCTGCCGTAAATGCTGTCCCAGTTGTTGAACTTTTCGACTGCAAGCTCTCTTATCCTTTTATCATCTTCAGGACTTATTTTATAAATTTCTTTTATCGCATTTGCCTGAAGTATGGAATCTACCATAGCCTTCTTAAAATCTTCGGCTGTTATATCCCTACCCTTTATATGCTCCGATATATTGGTGACCCTGTCCCTTACCGACTTGATACTTTTTGATATGATCTTGTAACTGTCTACAGTAGTTGCATTTACCATTTTTTCTATATCGGTATCAAAAAGCAGTGAACCGTGGTGTATTATGCTTTCTTCCAATTTGTATTGTGCATTACCGGATATTTTCTTATTGTCTATGCACAGATCATTGCGTCCGTTAAAGTCTGCATGCACCCCAAGATTGTCCAGTGCTGCAATTATCGGAGAGATATACTTCCTAAATTCTATTACATTTTCCCTATCCCTGTCTATAAAGGTAAATTGCCAGCCTCCAAGGTCGGTATATATAGTACCGCCTCCGCTCATACGTCTTACGATATTCATATTGTTTTCTTTGGCAAAGCTTTGATTTATCTCTTCTGCCAAATTTTGATACTTGCCAAGCATCAGTGTAGGTGTTGTCCTCCAAAATAGGAATACCGTATCTTCAAATATCTTCTCGGTAGCAAAGTAGTACTCACAGCCGAAGTTATAATATACATCCGTAGAATGTGTATCAATATATACCATTGTGCACATCCTCCAAAGCTTCCCATGCCCTATATGAACTTCTTGCAAGCGGAGCGGAAGCAACATGCTTAAATCCCTTTGCCAGAGCTATCTCCTTGTACCTTGCAAAGTCCTCCGGTGTGGCATATCTTGCCAAGGGATAGTGTTTTGGTGTTGGCTGCAAATATTGACCTATGGTAAGTATATCACAACCTGTAGCAAGTACATCATCTAAAAGTGTATCTATCTGTTCCTCAGTTTCTCCAAGTCCTACCATAAATCCGGTCTTTACTCTCATATCCGGCATCTGTTCCTTACAATAACGAAGCACTCCCAGAGAACTTTCATAACCTGCCTGCGGACGTATCGCCTTTTGCAGTTCCTTTACCGTTTCAACATTGTGATTAAGCACATCAGGTTTGGATTCAAGTACTATATCAAGAGAGTCTTTATTGCCCTTCATGTCGGAAATCAAAGTTTCTACAGTGGTATATGGGCACATAGCCCTTATAGCCTTAACCGTTTTTGCAAATTGGTTTGCACCCCCGTCAGGCAGATCATCCCTTGTCGAACAGGTAAGTACTACATGCTTAAGATGCAAATGTTTAACCGCCTTTGCTACATTTTCAGGCTCTTCTTCGCTTGGAGGCATAGGTTTTCCACAGGTTACATTGCAAAATCTGCAATTTCTTGTGCATATACTTCCCAGTATCATAAAGGTGGCGGTATGCTTACGATAACATTCTCCAAGATTCGGGCAATTAGCCTCTTTACAAACTGTATTGAGGTTAAGCTCCTTCATAAGTTCCGCTACCTCATCTATAGCCTCTTGATTATATCTTACCTTTAGCCAATCAGGCTTTTTTTCTGTCAACATACACCCTCCTTACAGTACAACATTTATTTTTGTAAACTTATAAGTCTTAATCAAGTTCTTATTCTGAATTGCCCGCAGTATTTAACATGTTTTCATGTTAGGCTGCATTAGCTTGCGGCATAAACAGCAATTAAAAGTATTTTTCACACTGCTTAAATTTATCTTTATTCACTATAAATTATATTATTTTTCCGGAATCATAATTAGGCTTTCCATGGCTTAGGCGTATTTCATTTAATAAAAAGCCGACACTGTGTTTACAGATATCAATGCAAACATTAAATGCAAACACAAACTCTTCTCTTCATACATAACAGCTTAATTTCCTGTTCTACAGAATATTAAACTGCTAAATTAATAGTAATTTATCGGGGAAATCTTTGATTTGTGTAAGCCTAATCCCTAATAATAAAACAGCTGTAATTTACAATCTGCTTATTCCAGCACCGCAACAGTCTTAAGTACCTCTACATTGTCCCCTTCTTCATATAACTTTGATTTGAGTACTCCGTCATATGTGGACTCAACCTGTGTTACGACCTTATCGGTCTCTATCTCGTAAATAGGTTCTCCAACCTTTACTTCTTCCCCTACTTCCTTAAGCCATGCACAAAGTACCGCTTCCTTCATCTCAGGTCTAAGCTTAGGCATCAATATTTCTTTTTCCATAAAAACCTCCTTTATTAACTCAAATATTTCAAGCATAATTTATAATTTTAAATCTTATATAAAATTTAACTCTATAATATATTACATTATATTTTAGAACTTATAATAAAGACCACTTTGATTATATATGTTATTTTACAGTCCTGTATTAAAAAGCAAGCTTACTGTTTCTTACATTATAAGCTTAATTAACTTTTCTTTAGTATGTCCGACTAAATTATACACAAGTTCTTCAAATACTTCCACACAAAACCTCTGATCGTTAAATAAGTCTTTAGCCTTTTTTTCATCAATAAGTTCACAACTAAGCTTAAAATCACTG
>CAJPUK010000113.1 GCA_905373785.1 uncultured Johnsonella sp.
TTCATTTGGTATATTATACACGTATATCCAACTACCTGAACTGTAATTTTAACCTCTATTAAGGTTTCCATCATATGGAAGTAAATATTAAAATTATTGCTTTGCGGTTACTTTCTTACCGTTGGGTCCCACTCTTGTTCCGTCAGGAGCATAAGCGTTCTCAAGCATAGCACCGTCTTTTCCTACATAATAATTTCCAACCCATTCATCTGTAACCATATATCCGTCATAACTGAAATAATACCATTTTTCACCTATTTTTTGCCATTTTGATGTTGCCCAGGTACCGTCATCGTATGCATACCACCACGCATTACCTACTTTACTGTATCTCCACTCGCCTGCAAAAGATGTGTAAGGTAATGCAAATATAATAGCTAAACTCATAGCTGCAACTTTCACTATATACTTCATAATAACCTCTCCTTTCTATATGAAGTATTATATAAAAAATAACTAAAAATATAAATATAATTTCGATAACGATTCAAAACAAATTGCTTAACCTTTAATTACCTATCTACAGGATTTTTTTAACTTTAATTAATAATGTTTCGACTACTGCATGGCATCATTGATATGCATCCTTATTACTGCTTTGTTAATTCGCAAAACCACCCTTCCGTTTTTTTATAACTTTATTCTCCGGTTCTTATAGGTTTAATACATGCAGCTCATAAAGCACTGTAATGCTTTGATTTTTTAACTGTCTTTATAACTCTATCTGCTTGGCATCCGCCCAAATTCTTTCCAAATTATAGAATATTCTATCCTCTTTGGTAAATAAATGTATTACAATATCGGAACAGTCAAGAAGTACCCAAGTGGAATTCTTCGCTCCTTCAACCTTGCGTATTTCCAAGCCTTCTTTTTCAAGCACATCTTGTAAATCATCGGATATTGCCTGTAATTGGTTAATATTATTAGCACTGCTTATTACAAAGAAATCCGCCAGACTTGATATCTCACTTATATCGAGTACTACAGTCTGCTCGCCCTTTTTATCTTCTATAATATCGACTATTCGTTTTAACATTGCTTTCATCTTAATACCCTGACCCTTTCTCTTTAAGCCAATTATAACAGGCTAAACTCATACTGTTTATATATACATTTTCCTTATCCAAATACTCTATGGTAGACTTTACTATCTCATATAAAGCTTTGTCTATATCCTCAAATGCAAGTCTTCTTATACTGTCAAGCTTCTCAAGCTTCTTTCTATTCGGTTCTATATAGTCGGCTATATAGACAATCTTATCCAAAAGACTCATATCAGCCTTACCTGTAGTATGCCATCTGATTGCTGAAAGCACCTCTTCATCTTCCATAATATATGCCTTTCTTGCCAAATATTTACCATATATTGCATGTAATATACTTGGTGATTTAAGTTCATCCTCTAAAAGCTCTATACCTGCTTCCTTGCACAGTATTATAAGTTCTTTGTTGCTGTATGCCTTTGCACAGTCATGCAATATACCGGCAAGCTCAGCCTTATATATATCCGCACCGTACCTCATAGCCAAGGCGGAAGATATATAGGATACTCCTAAACTGTGCTCATACCTTTTTTTAGGTAGTTGAGTTGATAATTTATCTTTTATAGCCGCTATATATTCTCTGTCCATTTATTCTATCCTTTCAAAAGCTTTGATAATTCCCGAAGATAGTCTTTTACAAATACTTAGTTTTTATATAAGTTATTTTTCTTTATATAATTATACACCTTTTGCGGCAAATATTCACTTGCATCTTCATTATTTGCTACCATTTCCCTAATCGTATGAGAAGATATATCCATTTCCTTAAAGTCTATGAATCTGATATCGGCAGAATACTTACTTCTTAATTTACCTGCCATACTTTCCATACTTAAGCTCTTATTCTCATACTCTCTTCCTGCTACCAAAAGCGTTGCCAAACTCATTATAATATCCGGATTTTTCCAGCTTTCTATCTCATACAATGAGTCTGCACCTATAATAAAATATAAATTTATATCTCTATAAAACTGTTTTAGTCTTTGCAAAGTATAATATGTATAATTCTTATCTATCTCACTTGATATACGCAGTTCAAAGTCGGAACAGCTAAGGTATTCATAACCCTCAAGTGCAAGTTTTATCATGTCCATGCGTGTATTTATATCCGTTATATACTTATTGTCCTTATGAGGTGACTTAAGTGTCGGCATAAACCACACTTCATCAAGTCCGAATTCTTTCTTCGCTTCGACCGCCAGGTTAATATGTGCCTTATGTACGGGATTGAAGGTACCCCCAAATATACCTATCTCTTCCATCTTATGCTTTAGACTTCGGAAGCTTTATTTTTCTTTTTTCAGGCTCGTAGGCTTCCTTATATATAACTATTTTTTTGCCTATTATCTGCACAAGCTCAGAATCCGTATGCTCGGCTATAGCATTTGCGATTTCCTTTATATCATCCGCACAATTCTTTAATACGGCTATCTTAATAAGTTCTCTTGCCTCAAGTGCCTCTTTAAGAGCATCCACTATTTCATCAGTCAAAGATGCCTTACCTATATGAAATATAGGGTCTAAAGACATGGCAAGACTTTTTAAGTAGCTTCTTTGTTTGCTGGTCATAAACTAATACCTGCCTTTTAATTTATTTATAATAATCAAATTCATATCCGTACATTCTGACTGTATCTTTGTCCTGTATACCCATCTTCTCAAGCTCATCTAAAATCCCGGAGGTCTTTAGGAACTTTTGGAAAAAGTCAAATCCCTTTTCAGACTCAAGATTGGTATAGCCGAACATTTTTTCTATACGAGGTCCTTCTACAACATATACTCCGTCCACTATCTCTATGGTATATGGAAGATCCTTGGTATCGCTGTAATCTACTTCAAATTCTTTCTCATATATTTTTACACTTCTGTCTATAGTTTTAAGTATATCACTTATAGCATAAATCAGCTCATTTATACCCTGTCCGGTAACTGATGATATGGGGTATACTTTCATTTCCGGCTCAAAAGCCTCTTTTAACCTCTCTATAGCCGTACCATCCGTCAAACTGTCTATTTTATTAGCCGCTATAAGCTGCTTTCTAGAAATAAGCTCCGGATTATAAGACTTTAACTCCTGCTGTATAACATTTATATCTTCTACCGGATCTCTACCCTCTATAGAAGCCACATCTACTACATTGAGCAGCACCTTAGTTCTTTCTATATGCCTAAGGAAGGCATGACCTAAACCTACGCCTTTAGCCGCACCTTCTATAAGTCCCGGGATATCAGCCATAACAAAACCGTCTCCATCAGGTAAGTCTACCACTCCCAGATGCGGATTTAATGTAGTAAAATGATAATTGGCAATTTTAGGTCTTGCATTGCTCACCCTTGATATAAGAGTTGATTTACCTACATTAGGAAAACCTACCAATCCCACATCAGCTATTACCTTAAGCTCCAGCCTTACAAACATTTCCTTGCCATCCTGTCCGGGCTTTGCATACTTAGGCACCTGCATGGTAGCTGTGGCAAAGTTCATATTTCCAAGCCCGCCTCTACCGCCTCTAAGTATGGTTTCTCTTTGATTATCTCCGGACATATCGGCTATTACCTTATCGGTTTCAAAATCCCTTATAATAGTTCCCTCAGGTACTTTGATAATAAGGTTATCGGCATCCTTACCCTTACACTTTCTTTTACTGCCGTTTTCTCCGTCTTTAGCTATATACTTTCTTATATGTCTGAAGTCCGACAGGGTATTAAGCCCCTTATCCACTTCAAATATTATATCTCCGCCTTTACCGCCGTCTCCGCCGTCAGGACCGCCTGCCGGAACATAAAGCTCTCTTCTGAAACTTACATGACCGTCCCCGCCCTTGCCTGACTTTATAAAAATTTTTGCACTATCCGCAAACATATATACCTATCTTTCTGACCAGTGCATCATTTGCAAAATAAAATGTACCAAAAACAATGAATATTTTTCCAAGTTTACATCAAAAATGTAGGCGTAGTGCGGCTACACTGAGGATTTTTGATATATGCAATCAGAAAAAGAGACAAGTTACTTGATATACTTATTTAAGAAACGATGCACCAGATCGTTCTAAAATACTGATCAATTCTATTATTTGAAACACACTTTGATAATAAAAACCCTGTAGATCTTTTATCCTATACTGTATAAGGCTTATATTATCGGCTTACATCTACACAAATCTAAGCGTTTTGATTCTATTACGATAATATTCACATAGATCTTTAATTAAGAAATAAGGGCTGTCGCACAATAAAACTTTAGACAGGACTTCCTGTCTGTAAGCTCTGTATGCAACAGCCCTCTTTTAAACGATATTATTGATTAGCAACCCTAGGGTATACAGAAACCTGCTTCTTGTCTCTGCCTTTTCTCTCAAAACGCACTACTCCGTCTACTGTAGCGAATAATGTATCATCACCGCCACGACCTACATTATGTCCCGGATGTATCTTAGTACCACGCTGTCTGTAAAGAATATTACCGGCTAAAACAAACTGTCCATCTGCTCTTTTGGCACCTAATCTCTTAGACTCGGAATCACGACCGTTCTTTGTAGATCCGACTCCTTTTTTATGAGCAAATAATTGAAGGTTCATCTTTAACATATCATTTTACCTCCTTCGATTGTATTTTAATGTAACGATTGCCGTACTCTTTTTCAAGCTCCTTTATACCAAGCAAATATGATTTGCTAAGCAAACTTGATTCAGGACTTATTCCTTCAACAAATTCAAATTCTATAAATCCGTCATTTGAGTCATACTTTATCTTATCTTTGGTATATGTTTCAACTGAATTAATGAAATTGATTGTAAGTGCCGAAAATGCGGCACATACTATGTCGGATCCCGCCTCGGCAAAACCTGCATGACCTGTTGCTTTAAGCTTGTAAAAGACTACATCTTCTTTTGTTGTCAAAACTACCTTGATCATGAATTAAGCATTGATCTTGGTAATCTTTAACTCTGTAAATTGCTGTCTATGTCCGTTTTTCTTGTGGTAGCCTGTTTTTCTCTTATACTTATACACTACTACCTTCTTAGCCTTAGCTTCTCTGATGACTTCAGCTTCTACATTAGCTCCGGCAACTGTAGGTGTTCCTATTACAAGACTATCATTATTAAGTGCAAGCACAGACTCAAACTTATAGCTTGTACCTGCCTCAAGTCCTAACTTCTCTACTCTAATGATATCGCCCTCTTCTACCTTATATTGCTTACCGCCGCTTGCAATAATTGCGTACATCTTGGGTCCTCCTTCTTATCATTACTCGCCAATTTTGGTGCATAAATGCTTAAAACCTAATTGAGCGGCATACTGCGTAAGTATAACATTTCGCCTGATAACTGTCAAGCTGAGAAAATTGGACTTTTATATAAGTATAAGCCATATATGATAAAGTCCTACTATACTACAAATAAAAATGTCCTGTTTATGGTAAAAACTATATATGATAAATTCGAATTTTATCAGGCTGATATTTGTTTCATACTCCCGCTACTTCCCCACATAGATATACTCTATCACAACTTCACACACCTTCCCGTCTTTATCATATCCGAAGTATACCGGATATTCTCCGTCTCCGAATCCGCTTTGTACCATTGGTATGCTTAAGTTTGTATTTGGTAGCGCAAAGTTTATCCAATCTCCCGCTTCTCTTTGGAATTTGGGGTTTGCTTCATAACTTTTCTTAAATTCATCAGCGAAAAAATCATCATAGATATTGCCGTCAGGATTTGCTTTATACCATTCTTCTTCAAAATCACAGTATTTGTCCCTTGTTTCTATGTCCACTATTGTAGCAAGACCTGCATCTACAAAGAAACCGAAAAATGAATTTTCATTTACATCTTCAATGTTTTCATTACCCTTTAAAGCATTTTTGTATATTAGGGCTTTTTCTTCAGAAAACCTCACCCTTGTAGCAATATATCTATAATGCTCTTCTTCTATCTTGGCAACAAGAGTATCTATCGGAAATACTCCGACAGGAACTTTTTGCATATAAGCTTCTTCTTCTCTTTTAAGATACACCAAGGGATCTCTTACCAGTATACTGCCTGTTGGAAAGTTTACCTCTCCCATATTAAGCAGATAGAGCTCTTTCCCATCTATCTCCTTCTTATTAAATAACTCACCAAAGTCTATCGGTGATACTAAAATATCTTTAACCTTTTCATGCTTTTCAAGCCAATCCTTTGTAATTTCCATGCTACACCTTCCCTTTTTGCTGTTTTGATAGCCTAAAATAGAGTTCTTACTCTTAAGTTTTTCCATATCAAAATTCGTATATTAATATCTTTTTATAAGTCTTATTTTACAATGCTTCTTATGCACTGTAAAGGAATATCATTTGCATACTTATACGATTTTGACAAGTACACTTTGCAGAAAGTATTGACAAGTATACTTGGCGCTACTATAATAAAGTTACGACAAGTATACTTGGCGCAGTGTAAGGAGGTAGTTATGAATAAGGATGAAATTTTAGAAAAAAGCAGACAGGAAAATAAATATAAAGATGAAATGGAGAAAGATGTTTTCTTAAAAGCTGGACAAAGAAGTTGTGCTGTCGGAAGCATTATTTGTGCTCTTATAATTGTTCTTGAAACATTTTTTGCCGATCATGTAAACTTAAGTATATTGGCTTTATACTTTGCCATGACGGGCACTATGCTTCTTAGCAAGTACAGTAAACTTAAAAAAATCCATGAACTGATTTTCGGATCTATACAGCTTGTTTTATCTGCTATTTGTATGGTGCTTTATATTATGAGACTTGTGAGGTAGAAAATGGACGAAAAATTAGTCTTAAAAAACAAACTTAAGGAAATACGAACTGAAAAGGGCTTATCCCAAGCTGAACTTGCTCAAATGGTCGGAGTATCCAGAAATACAATAAGCTCTATAGAAACAGGGCAATTCAATCCTACAGCAAAACTTGCACTTGTACTTTGCATTGCACTTGATAAAAAATTTGAAGAGATATTTTAC
>CAJPUK010000114.1 GCA_905373785.1 uncultured Johnsonella sp.
TTTTTATAAGTATAATTGTTTATCTTGCTAATCAAATCTCAACCTCAAAATAACAAATACAACTATAAATTGTTAATATAGTCAACCCTATAGTTGTAATGCCCTTTGCTATGATAAGTAAACTGATATAATCAAACATTGGTGCTGAATAGTATTAAACCGTATTAATCAAGTATCATTATCTATCAAAACCGGGGGGGGTGGTATCATTGAAGAACTTGAAATTACTAAGAGAAAGAGCAAATATGACTCAATTTCAACTTGCAGAATACCTCCATGTTACCCAACAAACCGTCAACAGATATGAAATAAGTGAAAGTGAAAGCTCTTACGAGGTTTTAAATAATATAAAAAATATATTCAATGTTTCTGCTGAGTACCTGATAGATGACAGCACAGACTTAGATGCCTACAAAGTTGAACATAAAATATTACTTGATACAAAAGAGGAAAATTGGATAAGGATCTTTAGGACACTGGACAAAAAATCAAGAGAGCTGGTTATAAAACTTTGTAAAAAACTCTCTCCTTTGTAGAATAAGTAAACCCTTGGCAAATCAGCTTTTATCATGTAGCAACAAAATCTTTAGCATAGTACATGCTATGCTAAAGGCTTTTGTGTATGTAGCCAAAAAAGAGACAAGTTATTTTCTGTACTCATTTCAAAAACGCTACACCGGTATTCTTCCTTGGATGTAACATTTTTGATCAAATCTAAAAATTATTTTATATAAAATACTCAATTGTCTTGTATTCCGATTTCTTGCTTACATTATTATATATTATGACAGCCTCTCTTTTTTTAACCTCACCCAGAGCATATAAACTCTCGTCTGTTCTATTGAGGTAACTTGCCGGAACTATTCTGTTGTGTGTATATACGGTACTAAGACTTAAACCTATGTCCGAACCTTCAAAATCCTCTGTATTAAAATAAGGATCAAACATAAGAATATGTGAGTTTTCAGTGCCGGTGAGCAGTACATAATGCTCCACTTCATAAAAAAGCCTTATTACCACCACTCCTCCACGCCTAAGTGCATCATTTACCTTGCTTGTTTCACCTATATATACGCTATCTCCCGTAAGATATTCGCTGCTTATGTCAAGCCTTCCTATGCTTCCATAATTATTAAACCAGCTGCTTAAAAACATCATAGCCATACGGGAAGTACCATGCTTTCCCTGCACTCCTTCCGGTGAATAACAATCAAGACTATAAAGCATAATATTTCTAATGATGTCGGGTGGGATCTCTTCTCGTTCAAACAAAAAATTAAGAGCATTTAATAAAGTGGTCGGACCGCAATCATATTCAGATACTTGATAA
The DNA here is from genome assembly GCA_905373785.1 of uncultured Johnsonella sp. Lineage (GTDB taxonomy): Bacteria > Bacillota > Clostridia > Lachnospirales > Lachnospiraceae > Johnsonella. The sequence goes on from CAJPUK010000114.1 coordinate 1,331, forward strand.
TGTAAGGGGCTTTTCAAAATTTTATTCCTCCGAAGTTTTATCTGCTGTAATGTAGCATTTTTTGTAACTTAACTATTTATATTAACCGGTGCGTAGTATCATTGATATTTAATTAATACAGGTAATAGTAGAGTAAGTTTCAACTTTCTTTATTATGTTTATGTTACACTCTATTGACAAAGTAATGATAAGGCCGGATATCAACAATACATTACACCGGCGTGGCTCATTTTACATAACGATTTCACAAAAGAGAAAATTTGCTTTCTAAACATATCCTTTTATAAATCCGGACTTTGAAAATATAAAATAATTCACCTTAGTATACCTGAATAAAGTACTTCGTTCAATCAGAGTTTCAAAAATATCTAAATCTACATTCTTATTCTAAAAAATGGGCAATCTCAATAAAGACTGCCCACTGTTTTATCATTTTATTATTTATCAAACATAAGTGCCATGATACTGTTGTACTCTAAGATTTTTGTATAACATATATGACCGTATTCTAATGAAATACCCCTACACCTTCTACAAAATCCATATTTTGTAAGTTACAGTCCTATTAAAATCAACATTAATCACTTACATCTTTTAATATAGCTTCGCTCCTGCCGGTATATGATTATCTATCATCAAAAGATGAAGTTCCTCTTCATCACCACGCTTATTTACCGCAGAAAGCAACATACCGCAAGACTCTACACCCATCATAGCTCTTGGCGGCAAATTGGTTATAGCAATTAGAGTCTTTCCAATCAGTTCTTCCGGCTCGTAGAAAGCATGTATTCCGCTTAAAATCGTACGATCCGCTCCCGAACCGTCATCCAAGGTAAACTGCAAAAGCTTCTTGCTCTTTGGCACTGCTACGCAGTCCTTGACCTTAACCGCCCTGAAGTCTGACTTACTGAAGGTTTCAAAGTCCACAGCATCTTCAAAAAGCGGCTCAATCTTTACATTGCTAAAATCAATTTTTTCATTTGGTGTAAAGAATCCGCTATTAGCCTCTTCCTTTATGACTTCATCTGCATTTCCCTCTGTATTTGATTTATCCAGAGTCTTCATAGTAGGGAATAAAAGCACATCCCTTATAGATGATGAATTGGTAAGAAGCATTACCAGTCTGTCTATTCCGTAGCCTATTCCACCTGTAGGAGGCATACCTATCTCAAGTGAGTTTAAGAAGTCCTCATCTGTATGATTAGCTTCTTCGTCTCCTGCCGCAAATGCCTCTTCCTGTGCCCTAAAACGCTCTCTTTGATCTATAGGATCGTTTAACTCCGAATATGCATTTGCCATTTCTCTACCGTAAATAAAAAGCTCAAAACGCTCAACCAGTCTTTCATCCTCAGGCTTTTTCTTAGTCAGAGGTGAAACCTCTATAGGATGATCCATAACAAAGGTAGGCTGTATCAGGTGCTTTTCTGCAAATTCCTCAAAGAAAAGACTTATAATATCTCCTCTTTTATGTCTGTCTTCAAACTCTACATGGTGCTCTTTAGCTACAGCCTTAGCCTCTTCATCGGTATTTATTCGGTTAAAGTCTACATTTGCGTATTCTTTGACTGCATCTATCATGGTAATTCTCTTAAACGGCTGTCCAAGATCTATCATACTCTCAGCATACGGTATAGTTGTAGTTTTACAAACTTCCAATGCCAGGTGTCTAAAGAGTCTTTCTGTAAGGTCCATCATACCGTGATAATCTGTAAATGCCTGATATAATTCCATCAAAGTAAATTCCGGATTGTGTCTGGTATCTATACCCTCGTTTCTGAATACTCTTCCTATCTCATAAACCTTTTCCAGTCCTCCGACTATCAATCTTTTTAGATATAATTCAAGAGAAATCCTAAGTTTTACATCCTCATTCAAGGCATTATAATGAGTATTAAAAGGTCTTGCCGCAGCACCGCCGGCATTGGACACAAGCATAGGAGTTTCAACCTCTATAAAGCCCTCGTTATCAAGAAACTTTCTTATTTCGGTTATTATCTTCGATCTTTTGATAAAGGTATCTCTGACACCTTCATTTACTATTAAATCAACATATCTTTGTCTGTATCTTGTGTCTGTATCTGTAAGTCCGTGGAATTTTTCAGGTAACGGCTTTAAGCTTTTACTTAAAAGCTCCACCTTATCGGCGTGTATACTTATCTCTCCGGTCTTAGTCTTAAATACCTTACCTGCAACTCCCACTATGTCGCCTATGTCAAGTTTCTTGAATGCGGCATAGCCCTCTTCTCCAAGACTGTCCTTTGATACATATGCCTGTATACGCCCTTTTAAGTCTAATATATGAGTAAATGCCGCCTTTCCCATAATTCTTTTTGCCATCATTCTTCCGGCAATACTTACTTCCTTGCCTTCCAACTCATCATAGTTATCAGATATATCAGTGCTGTGATGAGTGGTCTCATACTTTGTAACAAGGAAGGGATCTTTCCCTGCTTCCTGCAAAGCACTGAGCTTATCTCTTCTTGCCTGTAATATATGATTTAACTCCTCTGTACTTAATTCCATATCCGGTTCAACCACTATAAAACCTCCTTTATTTTACCTTGATTTCATCTTAAACACTCGTTATCTTGATATCTTCTATAACATTTACCTTATAAATATTCATAAATGATTACATTTCATTGACTAATGTATCATTTGCAAAAATTCACCAAAAACAGCGTATACTTTCTGAGTTTGCATCTACAAATGTTAGCATAGAAGACTATACTAAGTTTTTTACCCTACTCTTTGTATCTCCAACACCTCATATTCCATCTTTCCGGCTTGGGTATCTATAGCCACTATATCTCCCACTTTTTTACCCAATAACTCTCTTCCTACCGGTGACTCGTTACTTATCTTATTTTGCAAAGAATTGGATTCGGTAGAGCCTACTATAGTAAACTCCATTTCTTCATCATATTCAAGATCCATGACCTTGACTTTACAACCTACGCTTATGCTGTCAAGATCTATCTCATCCTCTACAACTACTTCAACATTTTTAAGCAGGTTTTCAAGTTGCTCTATTCTTGCCTCTATATCCCTTTGCTCATCCTTTGCAGCATCGTACTCCGCATTTTCTGAAAGGTCTCCCTGCTCTCTGGCTTCTTTTATTTTTTGTGCTATCTCTTTTCTACGATTTACTTTTAGATCCTGTAATTCGTCTTCTCTTTGCTTTAATCCTGCATATGTCAGTATATTCTTCTTCTCTAACATCTTCCTCATTCCTTATCTTTAATATAAACATCAGTATTTTTCATGTGCAACCGATACTCTTGTTAAGGTTTTAATTTTGCCCGAACCAATACAGCAATTTCCCTATCCCCCCGATAAGTAACTTAAAAACAACAGCCATATCGATTCAATTAAAAGCTTTAAAACCTAAGTTATTTTTTCAGCATTTTGAAATTATAACTATAAAAGAACTTTATGTCAATGTCCGCAAATCAGCCATTCCTTACCAATGACTTAAATTAATGTTAAGCTTAATTTTTGGTTTTTCAGAAATAAAATTCTAAATCGTATATAGCCAGATATTCGGTCTAAAACTAAGTATAACCCAATTTAAATAACAATTTCATACAAGAGAGCAACTGTTTTGGAAATTCATGTTCTCATGCTGATTTGAAATAGATTGCTAATTAGCTTGAGTTATACTAAGGGTCTATGACTTGCTTATTTATCTGTTTCATAAAACGGTTTGAGTAGAGCCTCAAGTTCCTTATAAGTTTCTATATAGTTCGCCTTTTCTCTAAGTCTTGCAGAGGATCTAAGTCCCTGTGTATACCATGCAACATGCTTTCTCATCTGTCGCATAGCAGAATACTCGCCTTCCTGCTCTATTTGCATTCTTGCGTGTCTAAGTATCATATCTATTCTTTCATTAAGGCTTATTTTTTCAATATATTTACCATGTTTTATAAAATGATCTATTTCCCTAAATATCCATGGATTTCCCTGTGCAGCCCTACACACCATAAGTCCGTCACAGCCGGTTTGATTTAACATATCAATAGCATCCTCAGGGCTTTTTATATCTCCATTTCCTATTATAGGTATGCTTACGGCTTCTTTTACCTGTCTTATAATATCCCAGTCGGCACTTCCCGAATAGTATTGCTTTCTTGTCCGTGCATGTACTGCCACTGCCTTGACTCCGCAGCTTTCAGCAATCTTTGCGATCTCTACGGCATTTACACTGTCCTCATCAAAGCCTTTTCTTATTTTCACAGTAATAGGCTTTTTTACACTTTGGCAAAGCTTTGACAATATTTTTTCCACAAGTATAGGATCTTTCATAAGTGCGGAGCCTTCACCGTTATTTACTACCTTAGGTACAGGGCAGCCCATATTAAAATCTATTATATCATAGGGGCCTTCTTCCAATCTTTTTGCCATATCCGCCAATATATCCGGATCCGATCCGAATAACTGTACTGCCAATGGACTTTCGCTCTTATCAGTTTTTAACAAGCTGTAAGTATTTTTATTATTATATAACAATGCCTTTGCGGAGACCATTTCAGTGCAAACTAACGAACAGGCATTTTCCTTACATAATATACGAAAGGTAAGGTCGCTTACTCCTGCCATAGGTCCTAAACACAAGCCTCCATCTATATAAATATCTCCTATATAAAAACCCAAATTCATAAAAACCTCTTTAAGACTCAAGTAATTTATAATAAAGTTCCAGCGATTTAAACAGTTCTTCTTTTTGTCTTTGTATTTGACTTATTCTCATACCGCTTTCTATTTCATCAAAATATATGTCTTCATCCGCTATTATAAGTTTTATATTAAGACTTCCTTCTTTATCAAACTCAAGGCTTATTATTCCGCCTATTTCCTCAGTAAAACTTACGCAAATGATTTTAAGTTCCTTTTTTATATCTTCCGGCAGCTTTTCAAACAAAGGATTCAAATAGTAAATCTGCTTATATGCATTGGCAGCACACAGAACCGTCTCTTTTGTTGTATTTTTTATAAATTGATTTTCCATAATTTCCTTACTTAACCTCTACGCCGCAAATGTTATAGTTATGCCATTTAGATTGTATATATAATACACCAAATGAAAGCTTACTTTCAGCTGTATGTTATACATGTATATCTATCAGACTACTGCCGAGATTCATCCTCGTCTAATTTATAACTAAGATTTAACCATTTTTAGTTTTTTGACGAAGATAAATAACCCGGTGCATCGTTCGCAAAATAAATAGAGCAAATCTCAAATCTCTTTTATTATATATTTGTTATAATTTATTAACAAAGCAGCAATAAAGCTAGATATCAACAATACATTACACTAGCTTAACTATAATATGCAAATAAAAAAACCTAGATGGTATATCTAGGATTTTATCCATGCCGCAGACCGGAATCGAACCGGTACGGGTATTTCTACCCACGGGATTTTAAGTCCCGGGCGTCTGCCTGTTCCGCCACTACGGCTAATATTTAATTATAAACGACCCGGATGGGACTCGAACCCACGACCTCCGCCG
>CAJPUK010000115.1 GCA_905373785.1 uncultured Johnsonella sp.
TTGCTTTTGTTTTTATTTTAACATTTGTTTATGTGCTTTTTTATCTGTTTATAAAATATCAAAGCTTTTTAATGTGCATTTTTATCTAAAACACTCATACCCTATATGAACATTCTTCATAACTTAATATTTTTGCCACACTATATTTGTTAATTAAATATCAATTGTAGGCGCTGCTTATTTCAATCAAACTTGCAGTAACGTTAATAAATTTTCGGCAAATATATTTGTTTATGTTATAAATCTGTTTTAAACACAAAAAGGCTGTCGCAGCAAATACGAAACATACAAGATATAATGATAAGCGGATCAAAAAATCTTCATATAATGTATTGTTTTATTTTTATGCGACAGCCTATTTTCATCTGATAATTATAAAATTATTTTAAAAGTTTATTTGGACTTTAGTATTTCTATTGCTCTGTTTAATTGGTTATCACTTGCCTCACCCTTAACAGCACCCTCGTCAAGCTCTACAACTTCATCCGGCTCTATACCCTTACTATGCAAATCAAAACCTGAAGGAGTATAATAATGCTGGGTGGTAATCTTAACCGCAGAACCGTCCTTTAGAGGTACTACAGACTGCACTATGCCTTTTCCAAAACTCTTGGTTCCCACCAAGGTTCCGTACTTAAAGTCTTTTATGGCACCTGAGAACACCTCTGAGGCACTTGCGGACTCTCCGTTAATTAATACCACTATGTCCATATCCAGTTTTGATTTCTCTTCGGAGTAGAAATCTTCTCTTTTTCCATTCTTATCCGCCGTATACACAACTATACCCTCAGGCAGTATGTAGTCAAGCATATCGATGGTTGCACTAAGCAAACCTCCCGGATTATCTCTAAGGTCTATCACAAGCTTGGAGATTGACTTTTGCTTAAAATCCTCAACCGTATCCCTAAACTGCGGGTAGGTAACCTCATCAAATTGATTAACTTTAATATAGCCTATGTTGTCATCCAGCACTTTACTTTCTACTGTAGGCACTTCTATCGAGCGTCTTGTAACCGAGAAAGTAAGCTCCTGTGCATCATCTCCTCTTAGAACTGTTATCTCCACGGAGCTTCCTTCTGCACCTTTTATGTAGGTTCCTACAAGGATCTCAAGATCCATACCGCTGACTTCAACATCTCCCACCTTATAAATGATATCTCCCGGTTTAATACCCGCCTCTTCAGCGGGACTTCCGGCAAAAACCTTAAATATAGTTATTATTCCGGTGTTGACATTCTTATTGATCATAGCACCTATTCCGTAATAAGTACCGCTGGTTTCCTGCATTAAATCCTTATACTCTTTCTCAGTGTAGTATACGGTGTACGGATCGCCAAGACCTGACATAAAACCTTTGTATATGCCGTTTTCCACATCTTCCATATTTTCATCAAAAAGGTAGTCCTTAGCTATAATTTTTTGCAAACTTTGTAACTTGCTGTTAATATCATCCATAGGCAGTTCTTCTTCATTTGCACCGGCCCTGGGCTTCTTGTCATCCTTAGCTTTGGAATCCCCTGAGTTTTGTGATGTCTTACCGCTATAATCACTTTCAACGGTAGTTAACAGCCTGCTTCCAAAAAATATGGTAAATATAATTGCTGTTAAAAAAATCCCCGACACCGCACCCAAAACTATACCAAGTCCCAAAGATGAAGAGTTTGAAGAGTTGTAAGGTGCTTTTTTACTGTTTTGACTCTCAATATTTTGAACCGCTTTGGTGCTGCTTGCTTCTTCACTGCCTTCAGAAGCTTCTTGTACTTTATCCTCTTGCTTTATGGTGCTCCCAACTTCTTGGACAGGCAGTTTATCGGTATCATCCCTATTCTCATCTGAAGCTCTCAGCCCTTCATTTATATTTTCATCGAACATCTATTAATAAACCTGTCTTTCCATATACTTCATATATTTAACAACCATAAGTGCAATCTTAAATGTTATCGCATCCTCAAATACTCTAAGATCAAGACCTGTAATCTTTTGCAGCTTATCAAGTCTGTATACTAAAGTATTTCTATGTATGTAAAGCTGTCTTGAGGTCTCTGACACATTAAGACTGTTTTCAAAGAACTTATGTATAGTTACAATTGTTTCTTCATCAAAATCATCAGGGCTTTTATTTTCAAAAACTTCCCTTATAAACATCTTGCAAAGAGGTATCGGAAGTTGATATATAAGTCTGCCTATACCAAGCCTTGCATAAGCCACTATGTTCTCACCGCTGTAGAAAATCTTGCCTACATCAAGTGCCATTCTCGCTTCCTTGTATGACCTTGAAACTTCTTTTATTTCATTTATTACGGTTCCGTAAGCTATATTGACTTTGTTCATACCCATAGCGGCAAGCTCATCTATAATAAGCTTTGCTACCTTGTCAAGTTCATCATAGGTATAATTATCCTTAACTTCTTTTACAAGTATAATATCCTTCTCATCCACTGCGGTAACGAAGTCTCTTGCCTTGTTCGTAAATAAGGCTCTGATGTTCTCCAGTGAATTAATATCTCTTTGAGTCTTTGTCTCTATAATATAGACAACTCTTTTTGTATTGGTTTCTATATGGAGCTTCTTTGACCTGTTATAGATATCCACTAAAAGCAGATTATCTAAGAGCAGATTCTTTATAAAGTTATCCTTGTCAAATCTCTCTTTATATGCCACCAGCAAATTCTCTATTTGAAAAGCTGCAAGTTTTCCCATCATGTATGTATCGTCATTGTCGCCCTTGGCAAGAAGGATATACTCCAGTTGATGCTCATCAAAAACCTTAAAAAATTGATATCCGCTTATAACTTGAGAGTCTGCCGGCGAAGCTACAAATGATACAACGGCGTCTTCATACCTGTTGTCATCAGGAAATGTAGAGGCAAGCATTTTACCCTCCGTATCACAAATACCAAGCTCTGTTCTACTGATACTCTTAAGTCCATCTATTGTGCTTTGAAGAATTTGATTTGAAATCATAATCCCGGCTCCTTTGTGTGTATATTTTACAATTATAATTTTAATAATAATGCAACTTGACGAAAAATACAAGACATAATCCGGTAGATATAAGATTTTTTAGTGCATATTCAATTATAAATACTTAAAAATTTAATAGAATATACAGAAATATATAAAATTTAACTTGAATACAGCAGTAAACTCTAATTAATAAAGCCCATTCTACAAAAAATATGTATTTTGTATACTATTCTTCAAAACCTTCTCCAAGAACCTCTCTTGCATCTGAAACTATTACAAAGGCTTCTTTATCTATACCCTTCACTAAATCCTTTACATCTGCAATCTCCTTTGGAGAAACCGCACAGTAAAGCATAGTCTTGTCCGCTTTTGAATACATACCTACCGCCTTGATTCCGGTTACACCTCTGTTCATATCCTCCATAATGGACTTGGATATAGCCTCTGCATTTTCGGAAATAATAAATACCTGCTTTGCAAACTTGATACCCTCAAGTATATAATCCGACATTTTAGTTCCCACATATATAGCAATCAATGCATACAATGCCTTTTGTACTCCGAATGCAAATATACCGCCGATCACTATGGCACCGTCTACATATTGTAAGATCTGGGCAATGCTTATATGTCTGATCTTTTTATGCAAAGTAGCTGCTACCATATCGGTACCTCCGGTACTTGCCTTATATCTTAATACCATACCGAGACCGATTCCTTGCATCACTGCTCCGAATACTGATGAAAGTAAAAGATCATCAGGTGCTATCGGCATAGTAGGAATAACGGCAAGTGCTACCGACAGTACTATAGTGGATATCAGTGTCTTTTTAATAAACTTCCAGCCAAGTACCGGTATACCAACCAAAAATATAGGGATGTTGAGTGCGGTATTGCTGACCCACAGAGGTATACCTGTAAAATATTTTATTACAATAGCTGCACCCGATACGCCTCCTGTAACCAAACTTGCAGGATCCAATAAATTCTTTGCGGCAAACGCCACCAACACGGTACCGAATATAATAATAACATATTCTTTTATAGTTTCTTTTAACTTTTCACTCATTTTAAATTACATTCTCCCTTGATAAATTCACCCTTATATACTCTATATTTTTTCTATATGATCTTCATATATTTTTATTTTATTGCTCTTATAAAGACTTCCTATTGCACGTTTGAAGGCATTTTTACTTATACCCAGAAGTTCTTTTATTTTTTCCGGACTTGAATTATCTCCAAGCTCCACTCTTCCCGATGTCTTCTCAAGCAAACTTTCTATCCTTTTTGCATCTTCCCCCAGTTGCAGGTAAGCCTTTTTTCTATGACTCAAATCAAGTTTTCCATCTTCCCTGACTCTTAATACTCTTGCTTCTATTACATCGCCTATTTTGTAACTTTCATAGTTTTCAGCCTTAGGTATCATTCCATAATACTTATCATCAACCGCAAGCATAACCCCTACGTCTCTTACTCTGTATACTCTGGCTTTAACCACATCATCTTTTTGATAGTTTTGTGCACTGCTTAGGTATTTGTAAATCCTCATGCTGAGTGCCAGTCTGTCACTTCTGTCTGCATAAAGAACCATAAGCACTTCATCACCGAGCTTAGGACTGCCTTCCATCTCTTTAAAAGGCAACAATATGTCCTTATCTATACCTATGTCTACAAAGGCTCCTATTTTAGACAGCTCTTTTATCTTAAGCGCCGCAAGCTCTCCGACGCAAAGTTTAGGTTTTTTAGTTGTGGCTATAAGCCTGTCCTCACTATCCTTATATAAGAATACCTCAAGCTTATCGCCGATTTGTGCATTCTTAGGCACCTGCCTTATAGGAAGCAAAACTCCCCCCTTAGTATCATAATCACCCACATCCGCAAGATATACACCAAAGTCCTTCTTTCGTGCTATCTCCAGTGTTTGAATTTTTCCAAGCTCCATATTACCCCCATTCTTTTAATTGATTTTCCGGTATTGTACCTTTAACATACTTAAGCGCTTTGTTACTTTGTTTTATAGCTGTAAAATGCTTACTTAGGCAAAGCTTACAACTGCATAACTCTCTCCATCTTTCCCTGTTAATTCTACTATTTTTGCTGTATTGTCAAAAGACAATTTCGAAATTATTTTATCACCGAGTTTTGCAGCCGTTTTATATTGCACATTTATATATTTTATATCTTCTTTACTTTCCAGGGCTTCCTTGGCTATTTCCACATAATAGGCATTATTTACATGATGATTGGTATCTATGTACTGCCTTGTGATAAGCGTTTCTTGTACCGATACCTGTTCATTTGCTATATTTATTTTTCTTTGAGTCTTAGGCATATCAAAGCGGCTTTTACTGTGCTGCATATATGCGGCAACATCCTCAACCTCTACTTTCTTAGGCTTTCCCTCAGCTATATCATAATAAAACCATATGGAGTCCGCACGCACCAGTACCTCACCCCGCTCATCTTCTATTGCAAAGTTTCTATAGCCGTACATATTCTTAAAGTCATAGGCAAAGGTAAGGATTTTAATTTTATCACATAATTTAGGTCTTTTTATAATCTCTACCTGCCAATTTGCAAGCCACCATGCCACATTTTTTGACTTAAGATAGTCTATGCCTTTTCCCAGACTTTCGGATTGAAAGGTAGAACAATCCTGAAAATAATTAAATATAGCGAGTAAAGAAAGTTTTCCGCTTTCATCAAGTTCCGAATATCTTACCATGCTCTCAAAACTATACATCTTTCACCTCTTTTCTAAACAGAACTCTATAATTTCTCAAATATTAAAGTCCCGATATAACTCTTACAAAGCGGTATAAGAACTCTAATTTAAAACAGCTTTTCTATTTCATGCAGTTGTTATTTAAAACGGTTTATATTAATTTAATCCCATTTTACAACAAAAGACGTATATCTTTCAGAGATATACGTCTTTTCTCTTGATACTGGGCTACTAGGATTCGAACCTAGAGAGTGGCGGAGTCAGAGTCCGCTGCCTTACCGTTTGGCGATAGCCCAATGCTTTAACAACTTCTACATTTTAACCTTTTATCAGGTATTCGTCAAGTACCTAAATTAAATTTTCTTAAATCGGATTTGTAGGGAAGTTACAGTTCAGGTAGCCTAGATATATATGTATAATATGCTAAATGAAAGCTTGCTTTCAGTCACATATTATACATATATATCTAGGCTACTGTCAACATTCATCTTCGTCTAATTTATAAATAAGGTTAAATATTTAATTCCTTATACAGCTATTTCTTGCAGGTTGGCAATTAAAGAAACACTCCCTATTTCAATCTCTTTAGCGCTTAGTACTGTTAATAAAGTACGTTACAAATTTTACAGTCTGTAAAGGAAAGTCGAAACTTTATTAACGGTATTGCGAGTATGATCGAAATAGGGAGTGTTTGTGTTTAATTGTTGCCGTACAATCGTTTCTGACTGTTATTTATGTTGCCGATTACTTGACAAAGCATTTTATCTATACTTTTGAAATTCTATCTTTTGTATTTTAACAGGGTTCTCCACAGGCGCATCATCGGCATTGGTTTCCTGTGAGGCAATCTTTTCAACTACATCCAATCCTTCATATACCTGTCCGAACACCGTATATCTTCCGTCAAGCTCAGGTATTCCACCCACTTCTTTATACTTTGCCTTAACATTTTCAGGAAGTGAAAGCTGTGGAAGAGCCGCTTCATTTCTAACCTTACTGCATTGCACTATATAGAACTGGTTTCCGTTAGTGTGAGGTCCGTTATTTCCAAGGCACAAAGCTCCGTTAAAGTTGTGAAGTTCAGCATTTACCTCATCCGCAAAAAATC
>CAJPUK010000116.1 GCA_905373785.1 uncultured Johnsonella sp.
ATTTTAATAAAGATGAAAAACCGCTTAAACTGTAAGCTAAATTATTCTTTCTCTTATTATATAACCGTCTTTGTCTCTTAAAAGTCTCTTAGGCATTTCCCAGGCAAAGTGATCCGTATGCAATACCTGATGCGCTTTATGAGAGTTAGGAGTTCCAAAGTAATTCTTATAAAGAGTCTTTATATCAGGATTTTCATGTGAATGGCGAATATTCGCATTCTTATCAAGGCAGTAAAGGTTTTTTCCTCTTGTAAATGAAAGCTCTTCACCGTCATGTATAGGCTGTCCGCCACCGCCTACACAACCTCCGGGACATGCCATGACCTCTACAAAGTCGTATTTTTTCTCTCCACGATCGATCTCTTCTATAAGCTTTCTGGTATTGGCAAGACCATTTACTACCGCAATATGCAGATCTATGTTATTTAAACTGAATGTAGCTTCTGTAAGTCCCGTTTTTTGAGACTGCGCCCTTACCACCTTAAATGCATCCGGCGGACAGTTCTCACCCATAAGTGAATAATATGCGGTTCTAAGTGCAGCCTCCATAACTCCTCCGGTAGCACCGAAGATTATACCCGCTCCGGTAACATCATGAAAAAGTCTGTCCGGTTGTGCATCGGAAAGTGTCTTTGGCAATATGTGAAAGGCTTTTATCATTCTTACAAGCTCTCTTGTAGTAAGTACACAGTCGGTATCATGTCCTGCATATTCCTCAAAGAAAAACTCCATATTGCGCTCACCCTTCTTAGCCACACAAGGCATTACTGCAACTGAGTATATATTCTCAGGATCCACTCCTATTTCCTTGGCAAAATGAGTCTTCATAACCGCACCGAACATTTGCATAGGAGACTTTGCAGACGAAAGCTGTGCAGTAAGGTGTGGGTAGTTACTCTTTAAGAATCGCACCCACCCCGGACAGCAGGAGGTAAACATCGGCTTTTCCTTAAGCTCACCGTTGGAAAATCTTGCTATAAACTCACTTGCCTCTTCCATTATCGTAAGGTCTGCGGAAAATGCCGTATCAAATACATAGTCCGCACCTATTTTCCTAAGTGTATCAAATATCTTTCCTACCGTAGCCTCACCTTGAGCAATTCCAAGCTCCTCACCCCAGGCAGTTCTGACAGCCGGTGCCACCTGTACTACTACGACCTTCTTGGGATCTGCTACCGCTTTTAAGAACTCTTCGGTATCATCTCTTTCCTTAAGAGCTCCTACAGGGCAATGAGTTATGCACTGTCCGCACAGAGAACAATCCGCTTCGGCTATAGTTCTTGACCCTGACACATTGATAGTAGACCTTGCACCGGTACCTTCAAGAGCCCATATACCAAGACCTGCAATCTTATCACAAACCTGAACGCAACGCATACATTTAATACATTTTTGAGAATCCCTTATAAGCGGAAAACTCCTATCCCATTCCTGGAATTCAAGACGCTCCCCATAAGGAATGTCCGTTATATTCAAATCATTGGCAAGTGTTTGCAGTGAGCAGTTTCCGCTTCTTACACAGGTCGCACATTTACAGTCATGCTGTGAAAGTATCATTTGCACAGTCCTGCGTCTTGCAAGCCTTAGCCTCGGACTGTTGGTATATACGACCATGCCCTCCTCAACAGCATTATTACAACTGGTCATAAATTTATCTTTGCCCTCAATCTCCACTATACATACACGGCAGGCTGCGATTTCATTTATCTCTTTTAAAAAACAAAGATGTGGAATAGGTATACCTGCGCTATAAGCGGCATCCATTATAGAGGTTCCTTCGGGTACAGTTATATTTCGTTCGTCTATTGTTAAGTTTACCATATATGCTCACGACCTCCTTTAAATATTCCAAATCCGAAGTGATCGCATCTTAAGCAGCGACCGGATTCCTGGCAAGCCTCTTTTTTGTTCATACACATTTCAACGCCATTAAAGTCCTTAACTCTCTCTGAAGCCTCTCTTTCTATAAGCTCTACTCTTCCGCAGGCGAAGTGATCTTCTTTATTTGGAATAGGAATATTTACATCACAGGTAATTTCATGTTTATAGCCTAAAAATTCATCTATATTTGCTGCCATAACCTTTGCCGCAGCGATAGCTTTTATGACAGTAGCCGGTCCCGAGGCGCAGTCTCCTCCGGCAAATATACCCGGAAGTCCTGTAAATCCGCCGTTCGGCATGGTAAACATCTTACCCTTTTGTATAGGTATTCCCTCATCCTCATAATATTTGGTCTCAATGTTTTGTCCTATAGCCACTATAAGAGTTTCGCAGGGAATAAACTCTTCAGGCTCACCACTCGGCACAACTGCCGCCCTACCGTCGGTAATTTTTGATATCATCTGCGGTGTGACCCATATTCCCTTTATATGTCCGTTTTCTATCTCAAGTCTTGACGGCGCCTTAAGAGTAAGCATTTCCACGCCTTCTGCCAAAGCACCTTCTATTTCGGCAGGAAGAGCCGTCATATCCGCAATTCTTCTTCTATATACACAACTTACCTTTTTAGCACCAAGCCTTACGGCTGTTCTTACTGCATCCATTGCGACATTGCCTCCGCCGATTATTGCAACATTATGACCCGTAAGATCATCATATTTTTCTATTCCTACATTCCTGAGGAACTTGACCGCAGACATAACTCCCTTGGCATTCTCACCTTCAAGCCCGAGCTTTTTATCCGTAGATGCACCTATAGTTATGAGAATTGCATCATATTCTTTCTTTAAATCAGACAACACAAGATCTACACCCAGTTTAAGACCGTACTTTACCTCTACACCTGTGGCAACTATCGCATCGGTGTCCTCTTCAAGTCTGTCTTTTGGAAGACGATAGTTAGGTATACCGTATCTTAACATTCCTCCAAGTTTGGGAAGCATTTCATATACTGTTGTCTGATGTCCCATTATCTGCAAATAATAAGCAGCGGAAAGTCCTGAAGGTCCGCCACCGATTACCGCAACTTTTTTACCGGTTGACGGCCCGCACTTTGGAGGTGGAACCTTGCCTGCCATATCGGCTGCAACTCTTTTGATACCCCTTATATTTACGGCATCATCAACCATATTTCTTCTACACTTTGCCTCACAGGGATGTTCACAGATAAATCCGCAGGTTGTAGGAAAGGGATTGTCCTTTCTTATAAGTCTTATCGCATCCGCATAACGTCCCTCTCGTACAAGTGCAAGATAACCCGGTACGTCGACATGTGCCGGACAAAGGGCCACGCAGGGAACAGGCTGTCTGGTCATGCAATTACAGCGCCCGTTTCTGATGTGCTCTTCAAAATCATCACGACAGATGGTTACAGTCTTATAAACCATATTTGCAGCTTCATAACCGATAGCACAATCGGCAGTCTCGGATATTGACTTGGCAGTTTCTTCAATGAGATCTATTATTTTCATATCTGCCTTTCCGTTAAGCACATCAGTCATCATATGCTTAAGATTTAAAAGACCTACTCGACAGGGAACACATTTTCCGCAAGTCTGGGAATGGCACATCTCTATAAAGGCTCTTGTGATATCAACCGGACAAAGCCCCGGAGGGCTTGCCTCTATTCTTTTATCAAGAGTTCTGTATAGATCTTCGATTACAAGTGTCGCTCTATCCGGTGTAAATATTTCCAAACGGCTCATCTTACTACCTCCTCTGATTTCACTTGGTATGATACACGGTATACCGATACAAAAACATCAAAATACCTGTGATTATTGTCTGTTTTTATAACACATACACAATTACAAGTACTTTAAATATTATTGAATCAGTACAGCAGTATACACAATTTATAATATTATACAAGAACACGAAAAACTGATAACTGTTACTACAAGGTTATATTACTTACAGTTAAGACATACTACTGCCGCCATCCTCCCTTTACCTGAACTTATAAATAAAATTTAAACCTTTTTAAGTTTTTGACGAAGATGAATAATCCGGCTGCATTGTAACATATATTGTATACTATTAAGTACATTCTATAAAATCCTCAGGTAAAAATCAACAATGGTTAAAAAACAGACAAAATATAATTATAAAAATTCTATAAAATTAATAATAATTATTAATAGCAGTAAAAGAATACTTGTAAAGTAATTATATATATGATATATTTTTATTGTAAAAATATACATTAATTACAATGTGTTTCCAACAATGATTTTCTTTAAAAAGTAAACCCAAGTTTGGAACATATATAAAAAATATAGGAGGGATTATGAAGAAACGTATATTATCATTAGCTTTAGCTCTTGTAATGGGATTATCACTCAGTGCTTGTAGCAACAAGGATGCGGCATCTGTTGATTCATCTTCAAGTTCTGCCGAGATACAGGCTACTTCGGCACCTGAGAGCAGTCTGCCTGAAACAACTTCCCCAATCAAGGATACGCCACACTCAGGATCGGTAGTTAGGCTTGGCAGTCTTAAGGGACCTACAACTATAGGACTTGTTAAGCTTCTTGATGATACCAAACAGGATAAAACAATAAATTCATATGAATTTACTATGGGTACCATGCCTGATGAAATAGCACCGAAACTTCTAAGCGGTGAACTTGATATAATCGCAGCTCCGGTAAATATGGGTTCAGTACTTTATAACAAGTCAAACGGCAAGATAAGAATGCTTGCTATCAATACTCTCGGAGTTCTTTATGTAGGAGCTAAGGGAGCTGAGGATATAAAGAGTATAGCAGACCTTAAGGGCAAAACTATATTTGCAACCGGTAAGGGTGCTACGCCCGAATATGTAATCAGCAAGCTTCTCAGTGCCAACGGTCTTGATGTAAATACCGATGTAACAATCGAATGGATGAGCGAGCCTACAGAAGTACTTGCTGCGGTAAAGAATACCGAAAATGCAGTAGCTGTCTTACCACAGCCCTTTATGACGGCTGCCGAAACTCAGGTAGAAGGTTTTAAGAGTGTACTTGACCTTACTGCGGAATGGGATAAGTTAGGGGATGCAGGAAGGCTTGTAACAGCCGGTTTCTTCACTACAGAAGAGTATCTTGAGAACAACCAAAAGGCAGTTGATGAATTTTTAGAAGATTACCAAGTTTCATCCGCTTGGGTCACCGATACGGAAAATGCCGAAGAGGCAGGTAAGCTTGTTGAAGAGTATGACATAGTAAAAGCCCCTATAGCACAAAAAGCAATTCCGTTTTGTAATATTGTAAATATAACCGGAGCAGATATGAAGTCCGCTACTGAAGGATACCTGTCAGTACTTAATGAATTTGATCCGGCATCTATCGGAGGCAAATTACCTGAAGAGAATTTCTATTATGTTAAACCGACAAAATAATAGAAAAAGAATTGTAAACTTTGCAGCAGTGCTTTTAGCACTGCTGTTTTGGCAAATATTAGCACTTATAGTAGATGAAGAACTTGTAGTTCCTTCAGTTTTTAAGGTATGTAGCAGTTTCTTTTCTCTGCTTGGAGAAAAAAACTTTGTTTCGACTGTAGTATTTTCCATAACAAGAATATTTGCCGGAACTTTTATCGGAGTAACGCTGGGTATAATGCTTGGAATCGCTTCCGGTAAATATGAGCCGATTAAGATTATCTTTAATCCTTATTTTGTTGTTGCCAAAAGTGTTCCGGTGGTTTCATTTATTATAATTTTACTTGTTTTCTTACCTTCAAGAAGGCTTTCGATATTTATTTCCGGGCTTATCGTATTTCCTATTATTTACTCCAATACTCTTATAGGATTTAGGCAAACAGATAAAAAACTTCTGGAAATGGCAAAAATATTTAAGTTAAGCCCTTTAAGCAAACTTAAGTTTATCTACCTTCCCGCTCTTTATCCTTATTTTATATCCTCGCTTAGCACAGCCTGCGGTAATGCGTGGAAGGCAGGAATCGCCGCCGAGATTCTGGCACTGCCTGACGGCTCTATAGGAAATAAATTATATAAGTCCAAAATATACTTTGAAACTGCCGATATGTTTGCCTGGACTATAGTTATCGTTTGCCTGAGCTTCATATTTGAAAAATTAATTATAATGACAGTAAAGTATGTATTCAAATTGATAAAAAAAGACAGATAGTTTTTTTACAGGAGTTAAATAAATGGAAAACCGGGTTATAAAAGTAAAAAATCTTTGCAAAAGCTATGAGGGCAGATCTGTACTAAAGGACTTTTCCTGTGAATTCAATATAGGGGAGACTACAGTCTTAGTCGGTAAATCGGGAAACGGTAAAAGCACTCTGCTCAATATTATACTTGGACTTGTAAAGGCTGACGGCGGAAGTGTTGAAGGAATGCCTGAAAGAGTCGGAACCGTATTTCAAGAAGACAGGCTTTGTAAAGATTTCAGTGTAAAAACCGCCATCCGCATGGTAATGGACAAACCGGCACTTAAAAAATCCAAAGCTTCAAAGGCGGAGGAGTATATAACCGTTCTCTTAGAAAGACTTGAACTGAAGGGTTTTTTAGAAAAAAAGGTCTCGGATCTTAGCGGTGGCGAAAAACGCCGAGTTGCTATTGCCCGTATGATAGCTTACTTTCCTGAAGTATATGTACTTGACGAGGCACTGAAAGGACTGGACAAACATACCAAACATAAGGTCATGGAGGTGCTTAAAGAAGAAACTAAAGGCAGTACGGTAATAGCTGTTACACATGATAGGGATGAGCTTAAGTTTTGGGGCGGCAAGGTCGTGGAGGTATCAAAATAAACAATGCTCAGAAACACAAACAGTAGTCAGAAATGATTGTATGGCAATAATTAACAGAAACACTCCCTATTTCAATCATACTCGCAGTACTGTTAATA
>CAJPUK010000117.1 GCA_905373785.1 uncultured Johnsonella sp.
AAATGAGAAAAATTAAAGCATTAGCATTATTAGCAACAATAGCAATGGTAAGTGCAGGAGTTTGTGCCTGCGGAGGTAAGAAGGCTGAAGAAACAACCGCCATGAAGGAAGAGACAAAACAAGCACAAGCTAAAGCGGACGACGAAGCGGATGTTGAAGAAGTGGCTGATACAGAAGAGGCTAAAGGTGATGAAGATGATCCTAAAGCGGTTTTGGCAGAGCAATTAAAAAGTATACTCAGCATAGGCTATGCAGGTGCTGATGAGGACGGAGATAAAATATTCTGGGCAGTAGATGATACAGTAAGTTCAGGATTGTTTCTTTTAGTTCCGGCTGACGGCTCAGAGCAGGTTTCTTTTGTAGGTGATATAGTTTCTGAGGACGGTTCAGATGAACTTACCATTACCGACCAAAGCACGGGAAAAAGTGCAACTTTAAAAGTTGAGCAAATTACCGACTCCGAGGGTGATACAGGCGTACAGCTTACAACAGAGAACGGAGCTGTTGCCGCTTTGTTCCCGGTTCCGGTTGAGAATGTAATTGATGCCATGATGGCTGTTGGAGAGTAAAAATTTTAAGTCTATTCAACTTTTCTTCTTAAAAAATGCCCGGTGTTTTCATCGGGTATTTTTTGTCGCAGATATAACATAATGAAATTATAAAGAAAGGGGCTTAGCAAAATGAGCAAGAAAATTTATTTTTTATTATTTTTAATACTATGTTTGAGCTTTTCTCTTTCTGCTTGTGATGATGAAACGGATGAAAATAGCATTGATAAAAAATCTACTATTACTTCATCCGCTTCAGAAGGAGAATCATGGGTATTTTATTGGTATCTTTGCGGAAGTGATTTGGAGAGCGAATACGGTTGTGCAAGTCTTGACCTTGAAGAACTCGGCAATGTAACTCTGCCTGAAAATGTTACTGTTGTATTTGAGGCGGGCGGTGCAAGCACTTGGTATAATGACTTTGATCCTGAGGTATTGACTCGTGGAGTATATAATTCCAACGGTATGCAGATACTGGAAGAACTGCCCTCTGCCAATATGGGTGAGCCTGAGGTATTGGCTGATTTTTTAAGTTATTGCAATGAGAACTTTACTGCCGACCACAGAGCAATAATTTTTTGGAATCATGGTGGAGGAAGCGTGGCAGGTGCATCCTTTGATGAGATTTATGATTTTGATTCTATAAAAATTCCTGAGCTGATACAGGCTCTTTCAGCAACGGATACCGGCAGCAAATATGATCTTATCGGCTTTGATGCCTGTTTAATGGCAACAATCGATATCGCTGATGCCTGTGATGAGTTTGCTGATTATCTTGTTGCCTCTGAAGAGCTGGAGCCGGGTTGTGGTTGGAGCTATGATGCTTTTATAGAAAAACTTACAGAGAATACTTCTATAAACGGTGCCGGGCTCGGCAAAATCATCTGCGACAGTTATTATGAAGGCTGCTGCGATATTTTACAGGAAGATGCCGCCACACTTTCTGTCATAGATCTTTCTAAAATTCACGAATTGGTCAAAGCATATGACTCAGCCGGTGCAGAAGCCTTGATTATGGCAGGAACCGATGATGACAGTTCTTATTTCAATGAAGTTGCACGCTGTGCTTATTCATCTGAAAATTACGGCGGCAATAACGACTCCGAGGGCTATACAAATATGGTTGATATAGGTGATTTTATTAATAATAATATAAAAGAAGACCTGCTGCCGGCATCCGGCAAAAGAGTACTTAGCGCTTTGGACAGTGCAGTCATATATAAAGTTAACGGTCCGCTGCGCAGTGACTCCTGCGGTCTTTCCTGCTATTATTCATATGACGGCAGTTATGAGGACTTTATGGATTTTTCTGAACTTAATACCAGCCCTGCCTTCGGTTATTATTTTGATTATATGCTTAGCGGAGAACCTTCCGAAGAGATGTATAACTATGCTTTACAGGCTGCTCCCAAGGAATATCTTGAAGAAGATGCCATAAGTGAATTATCACCGGTTACTGCTGTAAATTCGGGGGAGCTTGAGGATTTTGAGATAGAGCTTGGTGAAGACGGTTTTGCCACTCTAAACTTAGGCAAAGAAAGAGCTGACAATCTTTCAGGTATTTACTTTCAGCTTGCCTATTTTGATGATGAGAATAATATGGCAATCTTTCTTGGTGAAGA
Source organism: uncultured Johnsonella sp. (assembly GCA_905373785.1). GTDB lineage: Bacteria > Bacillota > Clostridia > Lachnospirales > Lachnospiraceae > Johnsonella. Next base: position 2,171 of record CAJPUK010000117.1, read on the forward strand.
CAATGACTTAGACAGTGATTGGGAAAACGGTATCTTCAAAGATAACTTTCGTGGCGTCTGGGGCAGTATAGACGGCTGCCTTGTATATATGGAACTTTCTGATGAAAATGCGGATTATCAAACCTATGCCGTACCGGTTTTACTTAACTCTGAAGAATACGTCTTATCCGTAAGCTATAACTATGCTTCAGGGGAATATAAAATCCTTGGTGCAAAAAAGGAAATCGACCAAAACGGTAAGGCTGATAAATTTTTAAGACAATTACAAAGCGGTGATGTAATCGAACCCATTCACTATGTTATGCCGGATCTTGAAAATTCCGATGATATACAAACACTTTCCGTTGACAAAATCATTGTTAATGATGATACGAAATTTGAAGAAACAAAACTTGGAGACGGAATATATTTTTTCATGTTCGAAATGAAAGATATGCGTAACCAGACTTATAATTCACAAATAGCCATGTTCAATGTGGAAAATAACGAAATTACACTACTTAATTAAATAATACTTAATACATTGTTTGCAAAATAAGTACAGCAAAAATACCGAATATTTTCTGAATGTATACATCAAAAAATATAGGCGCAGTGCGGCATGCCGAGTTTTTTTGATGTATGCAATCAGGCAGATTATTTGCTATACTTATTATAAGAAACGATGCATTTAATATACTGATTTAAACTTCCACAGCTTTAAGCTGTGATGAAGATTAAAAATTCAGTATACTTATCCCGTTTGAGAGCAACTAAGCATCATTAAGACCGCTGTTGAAAAATTGAAAATTCAATGTACTTATCTCATTTAATATTAAAAGTTTATCATGTACATTGCGTCCTGATGTATACCGAAGCTAAAAACCAGCCGTTTTTCACCTCAAAATCAGCCCCTCCGTCAAGTTTTTTTGCCAGAAAACGTATGCTCTCAATCCCTACCCCGTGCACATCGGAGTTTTTGGATGAAATAAAACCATGTGGAGATTTTTTAATAAATTCTTCATTCACCACATTGTCCAACAGGATAAAAAGTGTGGTATCTTTATAATAAATTGTTACTTTTATTTTTCTTTCTTTATCCCTTACTCTCTCACAGCCCTCTATTGCATTTTCGAGCAAATTACCGAAAATCACCCACAGTTCCGTATCTTCAAGCTTTAATCTGTCGGGAATACTTGCCTTTACTTCCATACGGCTATTGATATTTTTTGCCTTCTTATAATAATAGGATAGGATTGCATTGACAGTAATATTTTCACAGAATATAACTTTTTCTTCATTTGGTACAAATTCAATCTCTTTTTGTATATATTCTGATAATTTATCATATTCTTTTTGTAATAAAAAAACCTGTATGGCTGCAAAATGATGTTTCAAGTCATGCCTGACTCTCTTGGTTTCTTCAATTTTTTCAGACAGGGAATAAAACTGTTCTTTTTGAATTGCAAGCAGTACCTCCTGCCTTTTACAATCCTCTGACAAGATTAATCTGTTCTCCTGTTCTTCTACCAATCTTTTCAAAATCAAAATAACTTCTATCGTACCTAAAAAACTGAACAACCTTATGATAATATATTTTATCGGAAAGCTTTGCTTCCAGGATAAATCATAGGTAGCAAAGCTGTTGATAACCAGTATTATAAAAAGAATACAGCAAATTGACATACTTGTTTTAACATCCGCCTTATTAATAAGGGGCGTTAATACCCTTTTAGTAAATAAAAAATTCAAAGTTGCAAAAGGTACGGTAAATATTATCATAATAAGCACATGCGTCAAATACGGTATATCAATGTGGAATATTCTATCAATAAAATAAACCGTTACAGTCAGTGTGGTAATGAACATAAAACATACCAAATATATCAGACAGTGCTTAAAAAAGTTTTCTTTGATAGAAATACAGGAAAAAATAAAATATACGATAAAAAAAGATACCCTGAATACTCCGCTGTTTTCTATTTCAAGAAAACTACCGTTTTTTTCTATTTTTATAAAAATATAAATATTCAGAAGTACAAGCAATGAAAACATAATAATTGTTTTTAGTTTGGAAAAACGCAATTTATCCAAGAAAGGATAGTACCTGATGTAAGCAAAAGGCACTATCCCGAGTGCTATATAAAGAGAAGCAATCAATACTTCAAAAATATATCGGCTATCCATTTTTATTTCTCCTTAGTGTACATTAGCCCTTATTACTGCTTTGCAAATAAATTAAAACAAAGATATCCATTGACAAAGTAGTAATAAGTCCGGATATCAACGATACGCTACATTGGTTTATTGTAAGCATATCATAGCAAAAGCCCCTGTGTCCTGTACATATCATAGTACTTTTTATGCTTATTTATAAGCTCCTCATGTGTGCCGCTTTCTATTACCTTCCCCTTTTCAAGCATATATATCCTGTCGGCACTTCTTATGGTTGAGAGTCTGTGTGCTATGATAAATGTAGTTCTGCCCTTCATAAGTACCTGCATGGCTTTTTGTATTATTTGCTCGGTTTCGGTATCTACGGAGCTTGTCGCCTCATCAAGTATAAGTATTTTCGGGTCATAGGCTAAGGCTCTGGCAAATGATATAAGCTGCCTTTGACCTGCGGAAAGTGTCTGGCCTCTTTCTACCACCGGAGTATCTATGCCCTCTTTTAATGAACTTATAAAATCTCCCGCTCCCAAAAGTTCAAGCGACTCAAGTGCCTTTTCTCTTGTTATATTTTCATTTCCCAGTGTTATATTGCTTAATATGCTTCCGGTAAAAAGAAAAGGCTCTTGCAATACTATTGCCATAAACTTTCTTACAGACTTTTCATTAAGCTCTTTAAGAGCCGTATCATCTATGTAGATCTCTCCTTTTTGCGGACTGTAAAACTTAAGCAAAAGGTTCATAATAGAGCTTTTACCCGATCCGGTATGTCCGACCAAGGCTATGGTTTCACCTTTTTTTGCCTCTATATTAATATCTTTTAATACATACTCGCCTTCTTTATAGTAAAAACTTACGGACTTGAAACTGACAGCCCCCTTAATATCGCTAACTTCTTTACTTCCGGGAATTATTGATTTTTTATCAAGCAGTTCAAATACATGAGTGGCAGCCACTCCCGATTTTTCCATTTCCGCTATCTGCTCCATTATCTGTGTAAGATGATGAAAATATATACCTATATAGCCTATATACACATAGAGCATACCTACAGAAGTTTGAGAACCGCTACTTAGAAAGAGTCTTCCGAAGTAATATATCATAATCACATAGGCTATATTCTTGATTATACCGACTCCTGTATAAGTAGAACTTGCATTAAGTTTTAGCAGTTTTTCTTTTTGTCTGTAACTTTCTTTGGTAATTTCATCAAAGTCTTTTTTAAGTTTCTCCTGCTTTCCGAACACTTGCACTATGGACATACCCTGTATGGCTTCATTGATAAAGGCATTCATACTTCCAAGCTTATTTCTTATGATATTGTTATACTGTTTTGCCTTCTTGTTATAAAAATATACTAAAAATATGATCAAGGGCAAAATCATAAGTATACTTAAGGCAAAGCCCGTACTTATAATAAATAATGCTATGTGCACTCCTATGATATAGCATATACTGATCATGATCTGACCCATAACCTTGACATACAGATTTTGCACCGCCTCGGTATCGTTCATGATTTTGGATACTATCTGCCCTCCGGCACTGTTATCAAAAAAACTAAGCTCCAGACTTTGTATTTTTTTATAAAGATCTATTCTCATCTTTGATACTATCTTCATAGCCGTAATTCTAAGCTGTACTCCGCTAAAGTACTGAAAAGCAGACTCCAATGCTGTAAGCAGTATATAAATTCCGGAAAGTTTAATAACCAAGCTTATAACTATAGGCTCTTTAACCAGCTCATGATCCATTATATTTCTTATGACTATAGGCGCTAAAAGCTGTGCAAGCATGGCAATAAGTAAAAATATAAGTCCGAGGCAAAGATTTTTCTTAAAGTACAGAGCATAAGCTGCCAGTCTTTTTACATCAAGCTTTATTGCTTTTTCCTTACCTTCTTTTTTGTTACTCATCATCTTCCTCTTCCAATTCCTGTATTCTGTACTGCTTTGCATACCATGTATCTTTGTTTATAAGCTGCAGGTGTGTTCCTTCCTCTGTTATAACTCCCTTATCGAGTACTGTAATATTATCCGCATTCACAAGTACCGATAGTCTGTGGCTTGTTATAATATTGGTTTTACCCTGTCTGTGCCGGTAAATATTTTTTATGATTCTGCTTTCAGTCTTTGCATCAACCGCAGACAGACAATCATCCAAAATCAAAAGCTCGGCATCTTTTATAAGTGCTCTTGCTATGGCAACTCTTTGTCTTTGACCTCCCGAAAGGCTTACTCCTCTTTCTCCTATTATCGTATCTTCCTTATCGCTAAAGCCTTCTATATCGCTTTCAAGCCCTGCAAGGTTTATTGCTCTTTTTAATTC
>CAJPUK010000118.1 GCA_905373785.1 uncultured Johnsonella sp.
TAACAGTACTGCGAGTATGATTGAAATAGGGAGTGTTTCTGTTAATTATTGCTGTCTAATTGTTTATGCTGCCAACTCCCCGATAACACCTACGCTAAAAACCACAACGCATATGCAACATGAAGCCAAGTTCCCTTAAGCATAGCCTCTTCATCCAAATCAAAACTATCGCTATGCAATGGCAGCTTAGTACAGGGCTTTGTATCACTTGAGGTTCCAAGATATGCATAAGCACCCTTCTTCTCCTCTATAAAATCGGCAAAGTTATCCCCTCCCAAAGAAACTTCCCTGTCTTTTACAACATGACCTTTTCCGAAAGTCTCATCTACAAGTGCCGCTACTTCTTCGCATACCTCGGGGTCATTGATTACCGGACCGGTAAATCCTTCCCATTCCACAGTGGCAGTAGCACCGTATATTTCAGCTATATTTTTTACACAGCGGTTTATTTCCGTCTTTATCTTTGCTCTGCTTTCCTTGGATATGGTTCTGGTTGTTCCTTCAAGTACTGCATTTGCCGCAAGTGCATTATAAGTCGTGCCGGCATTAAACTTACCTATTCCTATTATCATAGGCTCCAGTGGACTATTAAGTCTGGTTCTTAACGCCTGTACTGCGACAACTATCTCTGAAGCAACATAGAGTGCGTCAACTCCCTTATGCGGCAAAGAGACATGGGAAGACACTCCCTTTACACTTATAGTAAAGTGATCGACCGCAGCATTATTAAGCTTTGGAGTAAGCCCTACTGTTCCAAGAGGAAGATCCGGAGCACAGTGCAGACCGAATACCCTGTCCACACCCTCAAGTACATTGGCTTCTATAAAGGGCTGTGTACCCTTTCCTATCTCTTCGGCAGGCTGAAATACGAATCTTACCTCTCCGGCTATTTCACTTTTCTTTTCGGATAAGATCTTGGCTGCGGCAAGCAGACAGGTGGTATGTGCGTCATGCCCGCAAGCGTGCATAACTCCGGGATTTTTTGATATATACTCCACAGCTCCCACCTCATTTATAGGCAGGGCATCTATATCAGCCCTTAAAAGCAGTACCTTATCTGAGGGTTTATCTCCTTTTAATATACCCAAAACTCCGGTCTCTCCCACACGACTATGCTTAATTCCAAACTTTGTAAGCTCCTCTTCTATACGGCTTGCAGTACGAAACTCCTTTAATGAAAGCTCCGGATTTTGGTGAAATTCTCTTCTTGTTTCTATTAAATAACTCTTTACAGTTTCTACTTCTTTTACTAAATTACTCATTTTTTACTCACTATCCTTTTTAGTACAAGTTTAACAAAAACTGATTTTATAGTATTTGTTAAACCGTTAACAGTTTTCATATATTTACAAATTAGTACATCGTTTCTTAAAATAAGTATACCGAACAACTTGCCTCTTTTCCTGATTGCCTACATCAAAAAACTTAGCCCTACTACTCCTACATATTTTGATGCATACACTCAAAAAAATTATTTATTGTTTTTGATATACTTATTTTGTGAACAATGCACTGAACTTTACTTCTTTTATGCAAATGGAGCTTTACAGAAGTTCTGTAACAGCCCCATTATTGATAATCTCAGTATATTTTATATTGAATTTATACAATATAAATGCAGTACTGACAAGTTTAATTTATTTCCATGTAGGTAAGTATGCACCCTTGTATACTTCCTCTATCTTTTGTGCAACTTCAGGTGTACGGAAATACTCCACTACTTTCTTGTAATTTGCATTGTCCTTATCTTCAGTTCTTGCAACTATAACATTGATATAAGGGTTTTCACTTCCCCCTTCCACCTTCTCTAAATAAATAGAATCGGTTTTTGGATTTAATCCGTTGTCTATAGCGTGTCCGCCGTTAATAAGTGCAGCTGCCACATCCGGAAGTAAACTTGCAGTATTAGCCGCCTCTACTTCCTCAAACTTAATGTTCTTAGGATTTTCAGTTATATCGTTTAATGTAGGTGTGTAACCTGCTGCCGGATCCACCTTGATAACTCCTGCCGCCTCAAGTACCTTGAGTGCTCTTCCTCCGTTGGTTGCATCATTAGGTATAGCTATGGTATCTCCGTCCTTAAGCTCTGACAGATCCTTGATCTTATTTGAAAATACTCCAAGAGGCGCTACTAAAGTCTCACCTATGGCTTCTATCTTATATCCGTTGCTTTCTACATCCTTATTAAGATATGCATAATGCTGGAAAGCATTGAGATCTATTTCTCCATCATTTAATGCACGATTAGGTAATGAATAATCTGCAAACTTTACAAGTTCAAGCTTTATATTGTCCTTTGCAAGCTTTTCTATAACCGGATCCCACTGCTCGTTGTTCTCGCCTACGACTCCGAGTTTAATCACCACTTCTTCACCTTGACCTGCCTCACTCTTTGCTTCCTCAGAACTTCCCGCCTCGCTTTTTGTTTCGCTGCTTTCAGCAGTCGTACTTTCTTCCTTACTTGCATTATTGTTGGATGCGCAAGCGGTAAGTGCCAGTGTAAGTAATAATCCTGCCGCTACTGTATTAAAAAATTTTCTCATTAATATTTCCTCCCAAAATAAATATATTTATTTAAATAGCTGTTTCTTACTGTATGTAACAAACAGATGATTTACAAAGTTAATAAAAGTTAATAAATTAAAGCTAGTGTAGTGTATCATTGATATTTGATTAATATCAGCAATAGTAGAGTAACTTTTAAATTTCTTTATTATGTTTATATTACAATCTGTTGATAAAGTAGTAATAAGGTTAGATATCAACAATACATTACACTAATGCGTAGTCTTTTTAATAAAAAAAGTTCCCATGCTTTGTATAAAGCTTACCATAATAAGTATAATAAAAACTGTAACATAGGTTACATCAGTTTGCCCTCTTTGATGACCGTAGCGTATGGCATAGTCTCCGAGTCCGCCTCCGCCTATAGCACCTGCCATGGCGGTAAGTCCTATAAGGCTTATAAATGTGATCTGCGTACCTCTGATTATACCCGGAAGACTTTCCCTTAAGTACACCCTGAAAATAATTTCCAAAGGAGACGAACCCATACTTTCAGCGGCTTCTATCAGTCCCTTATCAACCTCTGCCAAGGCACTTTCTATCTGTCTTGTAAAAAACGGTACGGTTCCGAATACCAAAGGTACTAAAGCTCCTTTTGTTCCTATCGCACTTCCCATTATAATTCTGGTAAATGGAATAAGTGCCGCAAGCAGTATTACAAAAGGTATGGATCTGAATATATTTACAAGACCCCCAAGCAGGGTATATATAAACCTGTTTTTAAGTATGCCCGAAGGTGAGGTGACTATAAGTATTACTCCGAATATAATACCGAATACAAATGATATAAGTCCGGAAATAAACATCATATAGATAGTTTGTGAAAAACTTATATAAAGGTCATTTGGTTTTGACATAACATTCGGAAGAACATTAGTTAGAAATTCTTGCATCTTTAAGTACCTCCACATGAACATTTTTGTCTAATAAATAAAGCACCGCCTCTGAAATATCTTCTCTTTTTCCGTTTATTATAGCTACCGTTCCTCCTATAGGGGCGTCTTTTATAATCTCAACATCCGCATATATTATATTGACATCTATGTTAAACTTTCTTGAAACAGTAGATATCAAAGGCTCTGAAGTATTGCTCTCCACATAAGAAAGCCTTACTATAAGCTCTCCCGGCTTTAGTGCTACAACATTTGCATGGTCGTTTATCAAATCGTCTATCTTGTGTAAATTCGAAGTTGTGCGTATAAAATCCCTTGTAACAGCTTCTTTAGGATTGGCAAATATAGAAAATACGCTGCCGCTTTCCACGACCTTACCGTTTTCCATCACCGCCACCTTATCACATACTTCCTTGACTACAGCCATCTCATGGGTGATAATTACTATTGTAAGCCCTAGCGTGTTATTTAGTTTTTTCAAAAGTGCCAGTATAGACTTTGTAGTCTGAGGGTCAAGGGCACTGGTTGCTTCATCACAAAGCAGTACATCGGGATCGTTAGCCAAGGCTCTTGCTATAGCCACCCTTTGTTTTTGCCCTCCCGATAATTGAGAAGGGTAAGCCTTAGCCTTGTCTGCAATATCTACCAATGAAAGAAGCTTACCTACCCTTTCCCCGATCTCTTCTTTACTGAGTCCGCTGCCATAGAGCGGATAGGCTACATTGTCCGCCACCGTTCTTGAAGGCATCAGGTTAAAATGCTGGAATATCATGCCTATTTTTTTCCTTGCAGCCCTAAGTTCCTTAGCAGAAAGTGCGGTTATTTCCTTTCCTGAGACGAATACTTTACCGCTTGTAGGTCTTTCCAAAAGGTTGATACATCTTACCAAAGTAGACTTACCCGCCCCTGAAAAACCTATGATACCGTAGATTTCCTTATCGGCTATCTCTAAACTGACATCATCTACAGCATGAACTATACTCTTTTTTATATTAAAATCCTTGTATACATTTTCTATTTTTATCATATTTTTCTCTATATCCCCTTTATACCTATAGGGTTTGTTGGTTATTGCTGTATATTAGCACAGTTAATTTTCAAAGTCAAATACTTATTACACTTTTATAAATATTCTATAAAAAAACTATCTATCTCAGTGATTGATTAAATATTATTACTAATGTATCTATACAAATAAAAAGACAGCAAGCATATTTGATTCTCTCTGCCTGATGTCTTTTATTTTATCTCTTATATTATTCTACTTACCTACAGGAGGGTGCAGATCCCAGTCCGGAAAACAGCTTGCAAACCCCTCAAGATCTTGGCTCATAACATTATTGTTCATACTTTCCAATTCTGCATCCATGCCGAACATTGCAGATAATTCATCCATATCAAAATTAAATGTATCTTCACCGGCATTTGACATATTATATAAGTCTCTGTTCATTTTAATAATTCCCTCCTAATAGCCTCTCTCCGCCTTTTTTCTCAAATTCCTCAACTTCATTTACAGTACTGTTCCATTTTTCAATAATACTTATAATATTACTTTTTCCCGCTTCAACTTTATTTTCATAAGAACGATTGGTATTTTCAATCTGCTGTTTGTATTGTTTTTCCGAGTTCTTTATTTGGAAAAAGGCAAAGCCTGCAAATGCTAAAGCTATAAGACCGAAAGGTGGAATAAAAAACACAGATATAGCACCTATAACTGCTGCTACAATTGATATTATCTTCCAAGTTGTCGGTAAGTTAGGGTTTAATCTCGACAGTTCCGCAGCTTTTTTTGCATTCATAAAATTTTGATAATCCGAAAAAATAGGTACTAAATTACTGTTTTTATTAAGTTTAATCTCACAGCCGTCTTGCTCAAAACTAATTTCAGTCGGAAACTTCTCTTTTTTAGATACAATATACTTATTATATCCCTTTTCCACATACGAACCTATAAAACTTAATGCGGTCTTTTTCTTTGATGGAGACTTTTCTTTTTGTATAGCCTCAGTCATCTGCTCTATTAAATTCTTAGTTGCCTGTTTTCTTGCCTCCTCTTGTTTTTTTATCATCATATCAGCCTTTTCTTCGTCTCCGTTAAGCTTCTTTATAAGTTCATAATACTGCTCTTCTTTGATTAATCTCATTTCATCCTGGTCATAGGTCTTGATCATTTTTATAAGTTCGTCATCTATTGCCTTTTTAAGAGCATCTTCGTCAACTTCAAACTTTTCAATACTTCCAAACTCCTCTTTTATCTTAGATGCAGCTTTTATTCTGGCTATGTATGCACTTATTCTGTCATACTCTTTGACTCCCTGCAATTCTTCATAACCTGTTACATTCTCATCATAACTGCTACAATACTCTTCCCATTTATGAATCTGCTTATCTTCAAAATGTTCATCTATCTTTATTATATCACCAAGCCATTTGCTGATATAATCATCACATAAATGCTTTCTGTCAACACCGAATACACCGTTTATATAGGCATCAATAAATGTAAATGCTCCTTCTGTCAAACCGCTCGGTTTTTGACTTGAGAAATATAAAGCAAGCCACTCATAACAGGTATCGGTTCTTTTATTCCTTCTGCAGACTAAAGCCATGATCAGTGCTGTTTTTTCTTTATTCCTCTCCAGTGCCACTTTTATAGCTCTTTCTGCCAAAGCTCTGTCATTTGCTATCCATGCGGCTATGGCAACTAAACAGGGAGATAGCCAATAATTGGGTGTTGCAAGCATTATCTCTTCAGAAACCTTCGCTATAGTAGTCTCTCTTACCAAAGCTACATCAGTTGCCTGAAGTACACCCAGCATAGTCTTTCTTACAATTCTGTAATCACCGAAATCCTTTTCTATCTCCTGTCTTACTCTTACCAATTCAGTTGCCGCTTTTTGTATGATATTTGCACGCCTTTGCTCATCCATAAGCTGCAAAAACCTATTTTTAAGCTCTGTTAATTCTTCTGAAATATATCCTACTTTATCATCTATATTTCTAACAGAATTATCTATATCTATAACTTGGCTTTCTAATGCCTGTATTCTTCTTTGAGTATCTCTGGCTATATTTTCAAGCCTTCCAAGATCTAAACTTCCGCTCACTGTTTTATCTACCCCTTTTTTATATATTTGTATTTT
>CAJPUK010000119.1 GCA_905373785.1 uncultured Johnsonella sp.
TTTTTAATAATCTCTTTAATAATGCTTTGTTTCCCAATATTTACTTTTATTGCACATGGGTTTAGTACTATAAATCACAGATGGAATTATGCTTTTGCATTATTAATGGGTTTAACTATTGTATATGGAATGGATAATCTATATCTGATAGAAAAGAAAAAACTAAAATTTGCTATTATTCCGGTATTGATTTATTGCAGTCTTATTTTTACAATAACACAGGCAAGAACAATAGAAAACATGGCTACTTGTGTTTTTGCATTAATGTCTTTTGGAGTTTTATATTATATACGAGTAGAGGATGTTACCCCACGAGTAGCCAAGAGCTTTATAGCTGTAGTTGTTATAGCTAATTGTGCTTTTAATGGTTATGCAAGCTATGCTCCTTCAATGAACAACTATGTAGTTGAATTTATTGATAAAAATACTGCATTAAATAATCAAAGCAGTGCATCAACAAATGTTGAGATAAAAAAAGAGGAGATTTTTGAAAGAAGAGCAGAAACCAGCTTTAAAAGAGATTTGGTCAGCAACTCACTTATACTTGATTATATGGGAATTTCATCATATTCTAATCAGCAGTCAAAAGGCTATGTTAATTTTAACAAGTCAATGGAAAATATAGCAACAGATATCTTAGAGGTTCAAAGTCTTGATAATAGAACATTTTTAGAGACTTTAAGTAATGTTAAGTATTATACTACCTATGCAGGAAATGAGGCATATATACCATTTGGATATAAGTATATTGATTCCGGAGCTAATGGAAGAAAAATATATAGAAATAATTATTCTTTAAAATTTGGATATATGTATGACTCATATATAGATGAGCAGTATTTTAATAAAATGTCTGTAATGGACAAACAAGAAGCTCTTTTACAATCAGCATTGATATCAGATGAGGATGACAATGTAAAAAGCGAGTTGAAAAAAGGAAGCACTGAGACTTCTTCATTAGAAGTTCCATATGGTATAAGTTCTTACAATAATATAGGGATAGATTTTGATAAAAAAGAATATAATGTTGTTGTACCTGGTGCAAAATTAGAATTAGTATTAAATGCTCCAAAGTATACTGAAACATATCTAAGGTTAGAAAATTATAATGCTGACGAGCTGGGTTTAGTAGAGCTTTTTGTAACAGTAGAAGGCACTGTAAAAAACAGTATATCTCCTAAATACTTGAAAGATACTATTATAAGACCTGCAAAAAATCCATATACTAATGGAAGATATGATTATTTGGTTAATTTAGGATACCATGAAGATAGTTTGAAAAAAATAGAAATTACTTTTCCTATTGAGGGTAAATATAAAATTGATGATATAAAAGTGTATTCTCAACCAATGAACAAATACCAAGAGTATGTAAAAAAATTAAATAAAGACTATCTAAAAGATGTTAAATGGGAAAATAATTTAATCACAGGTAAAACTGATACCTCAAAATCAAAATTTATGTGTCTTAGTATACCTTACAGTAAAGGATGGAAAGCTTATATAGATGGAAAAGAAGTTAAGATATATAAAACAAATATTATGTTTTCAGGTGTTTTGATTCCTGCAGGTAAACATAATATAAAATTGAGATACTTTACTCCGGGGTTGAGATACGGAATCTTATTGTCTTCTATAGCCTGGATTGCATTACTTATATACTGTTCATTGAAATTTATTTATAAAAAAAGGAAGGTGAATTAATATTATGAAAAAATTAACTATTAAACACCTTGGTTTTATATTACTTTCATTGATACTTACCGCATGTAATAATGTCAGTATTAGTGAACACTTTTTAGGTGATAAATACTTTTATTACAAATCAAATACTTTAAATATATATTCAGATTTAGACCCGGCTAAGGAAGCTACACTTGAGGAGTTGGGTAATACGGTTTATTCTCAAAGGTATAAAGAAGATATAAAAGATATTGAAATTTCTCCTGATGGAAGATACTTATATTATATAAGCTATAAAAACTCTTCTGACAATTCAGGTAAGTTAATTTGTGAAGACTTGTATTTTGATAAGATACAAAAAGAAAAAGTAAAGAAACAGAAGACGGAAGAAGAGGAAGAACTTATAAAAAACAGAATTATAGCTGTAGATGTAAGTAGCTTTGATATGCTTTATAGTGGAAGGGTATTATACTATGAGCCGACAGAAAGAACCTTATCTGTTTGGAATGGCAAGGATAGTAGTATAATTGATTCTAAGGTAGAAGAATATAAGGTGGACTACTATGAGAATACTTTGATATATACTATTAAAAAAGGTGAATATTATAACTTATATTCATATTCTATAAATATAGATGGTACTACCTCAAAACTTCTTGATGAAGAGATAACTAAATTAATAGATACATCCAAATCTTTTGATAATATATATTATACAAAAGAAGAATCAGGAACAGGCATACTTTGTTGTATGAAATACCTTAATAATATTAATAGAATAACTGATGGTAACTTTATAGATTTCCTTATCAACTCAGATACAGGTAATATTTATTTTACTAAGTCTAATGATGAATATTCAAAAGATAATGAATATGGTACATTATATTATTACAGTACAATTGAAGAAGAACTTATGAAGGTTATAGATAATGTGTGTATAAAAGATATCATAGAAGGTAGACATTTTTATGATATGGTTATTGTTAAGACACCGGATAAGAATTATTTTGTAAAATCAAATGATGTCTTAGAATTTAATGAGTTGGAGAATATTAAGACTATATATTCGAGACCGGAAGATATGACACTATTCTACCTGTCAAATGGCGGTGTAGGTGATAAGTATGACCTTTATTCTATAAGTGCTGAAGGAAGTGAATTAAATTCACTTGTAACAATAGACCGTGATGTTGAATCAATAGACCGTCTCTATGTGGGAAAAGTATACTATTATAAAAAAAGTACTAAAGGAAGAGATTTATATAGATCAGGCACAAAGTTAAGAGCTAATGTTGAAAAAACATTCTATCTTTATGGAAGTATCTATATGGCTTGTGATAAAAAAGAAAAGGGGTTTGCATTATATAGAACCTGGGGGGATAAAATACAATTTGTAGATTCCGGTGTACATAGTTTTAGGGTAGTTAATATGGGGTACGTAATGTATATAAAGAACTTCGAAAATAAATCAGGAGATCTATACTTATGGAACGGAAAAAATCCCAAGTTATTAGATAAAAACGTATTGGCTGTAGGTAATGAATTTAGTTTGAATAGAGATGTGTATGAAAAGGAATAGTATTAATTTTATAGATTAAATCTTTTAATTTACTGTAAATATTATATAAGCATGTAGTAAAAAAAAACATATTTTGGTATCATGAAGATATTTATGTATAACAATTATAGTATAAAGGAAAATATAAATAATTTATGAAAAGAGAGTATGTATTTGATTCTATAAGAGGTATTGCAGCGATTATAATTGCCTGCATATTTCATCCTGCAACAATAGATTTTAGACACACATCCGGAGTAGCACCTTTAAGCGGCTTTGTATGGGAAGATATATATCAATATGGTTATGTATTTGTGGAGTTATTTTTTGTAATTTCAGGATACCTATCATTTTATATATACCTTCCTAAAATAGATGCGGGTATGAATTTTATAGGATTTATTAAAAAGAGATATGTCAGATTGCTGCCACTTATAGTTTTCACATTGCTGCTTACATTAATATTGAATATTTCATATACTAATATATATGGAATGCCTTTTTGGGAAAACAACAATGATAATATAACAACTTTATTGCTATCTTTATTTGGCTTGCAAACACTTTCTTTTGTGCCTCAATCCTGGAATTATCCGGCATGGGTACTTAGCATATTTTTATTAATATGGGTAATGTTTTATGCAATAATATATTTTACCAAGGGAGACAAGGCTAAGTACCGTATTTGGCTAAGTATTCTCCTAGTTGTAATTGGTATAGATATAAGCCTTACTAACTATTATAATACTTTTTTGATGAATGTATCTGTAGCAAGAGGTTACATGAGCTTTTTTATGGGAGGAATTATATATTTCATCAATTATAATGCAAGTAGTAGAGTTAAAAAAATTTTAACTTTACTATCAGGTTTCGGACTTATATTAAGTTTTGTACTGCACTACAACTTTAAGATAGATTATGGTAATGCAAGTGTTTTGTTTGCTGTATTTATCTGGCCTATGTTTATAATAATTGTACTATTTAACAAAGTGATTAATAAAGTATTATCATGTAAACTTTTAAGATTTCTTGGGAATATCTCATTCTCGATATATTTATGTAATTACCCTATAGAAGTATTACTTTATATGGGTATTTTAAATTACGGTTGGTCATTTTCCGGTTGGTCATATACAGTGATATACACACTGATCAATATAGCTTTTGCTGCAATGATTCACTATGTTGTTGAACAAAAGTTAATGTCTTTAAGCCTTGCCTATATATCAAAGCATATATAGGCAGTTTTTTTAACTATCTCTATTACAATTATAAATTCTTTATTATGTACTCTTGATCAAGTACTCGTTATTCTTTTTATAAAAAAGTGATGTTGCTTCTTTATAAAGTTTCAAATATATAATATACTCTTAATATAGCATTTTTTATATAAGGACAGCTATAAACAAAATCTATTTTTATTCAAGTATAAAAACAATAAATTAAATAGTCGGAAGGAAAGATGAATACAATTAAATTTAATATTGATAAATTAAAAAATTACGGAATACTATATCTGAGTTTGCCCTTATTTTTATTTTGTGTTTCATGGCTCAAATTATATATAGCACTCCCTATTTTACTGATTTTTATTTATATCATAATCAGGCTTTTAAGAAGAAAAGGTACAGCCGCTGATAATATATTGGAGCTTAATCTTCCTGCAATTATTTTAATAATTCTTGCGGTGCTGTTTTGGTGCTATACCTCAGGTATAGGTGGCGGATTTTATCAAAGCTGGGATCAACATTTTAAAAATGCGGCATTTCGTGACCTGATTAATTTCAAATGGCCTGTAATCTATGAGAGGTATAATATAGGTCTGGTGTATTACTTCGGGATTTGGATAGTGCCGGCATTAATGGGTAAATTGGTTATTTTTTTAGGTTTCAGCAAGAATGTGGCTTGGATTTTTGCAAACATATTTCTGTACCTATGGTGTACTTTGGGTTTATTGCTCAGTATGTTACTTTTATGCAGTTACTGCAAGTGTCACAAGTTTTTGAAAGTATTAATGCTCTTAGCCGTATTTATGGCTTTCAGTTCTCCTGATATAATAGGACATTTTATTGTAAACGGTATATATTTTACAGGAAATATTGAATGGTGGAGTGTGGACTTTGCCTTGCGTTCAAATACCACCTCAATATTTTGGGCATATAATCAGGCAATACCGCTTTGGCTGGCAGGCAGCCTGTTTTTGGAAGCGGGCAAAGAACAATATATTCCCTTGGTTTTAGTGCTGACTTTATTCTATTCTCCTTTTTGTGCCATAGGCTTGGTGCCGTTTTATTTTTATTTTATACTGATGTATATAAAGAAAAAGGCGTCGGAAAATAATAAAAAAGATATAGTAAGTTACTTTATAAATATAGAGAATGTATTTGCTTATATTATAATATTGCCGATATTATACTTATTCTATACAAGCAATACCTCTGTGGGAAGCGGACTGAGGTTAATATGGCAGCAATTTGATATGAGCTTTATGAGCATAGTTTTTATCGAATATGTTTTATTTATCGGTATAGAAGTTTTGACCTTCTTTCTTTGTCTTTTTATAATTGACAGGCATAATGTATATATTTATATTTCTTGCATAAGTATATTGCTTTTATCAATGGTGATCATCGGTGAGGGAACGGAAGTGGCTTTTAGAATAAGTGCAACTATGCCGGCAGTATTTTTCTTAAGTGTTGTAAGTATAAAAGAATTATCCGAGATTAAAAAAATAAACTATAAGGCTTATATGCTCGGAGCTTTGATATTGATAGGAGCAATAACTCCTCTTATGGAGTATGCCAGAGCAGCCAATGCCATAAGGCAAAACAGGAGTCTTGCAGTGGTTGCCGACAGCATAAGGTCATACAACAGTAAGTTTGCCGAC
Source organism: uncultured Johnsonella sp. (assembly GCA_905373785.1). GTDB lineage: Bacteria > Bacillota > Clostridia > Lachnospirales > Lachnospiraceae > Johnsonella. The sequence continues at coordinate 6,132 of CAJPUK010000119.1, forward strand.
CATAACTTTGCCGCTGACAATATAGACGAGAAGTTCTTCTATAAGTATATAGCAAACTATAAATAACTTATTACCGCTAAAGAATCTGTGCTTGTAACTGTATTTTTTGTATACGGCAAGCCATGGATAACTTATTACATCTTAAGGCTGTGGAAAGTTGGAGTTAATGACTTACAAGGTTTTGAGATTTGTTTTAGAAATTGATTTCAGTGGGGATACAGGGCTAAAATTTTAGCCCTGTAATTCTCTCAATATTTCTGATTGTGCCGGATGGTATATCCTTCTTTGTGCACTTTACAGGACAGGAGATACCGTCTTTTACGTAAACTTCATGTGAACCGGTCGTATGGTCTAAAAGCCAACCGGATTTCTTGAGAAAATCCACCACTTCTCTGTAAGGTTTCATTTTAGACATATATTCCTCCTTACAAAACAAATTATACGTATTTAACACACGTATGTC
>CAJPUK010000120.1 GCA_905373785.1 uncultured Johnsonella sp.
AAAGGAGATAATTATATGAAAATTTCATATATTTTTACATTAGGACTTGCAATGTCTTTAACTATGAGTATACAAACATTTGCGGCGGCTACAAGCACTCAGCCTACCAGAGAAGCAGCGGTGGAGTGGGCAAAGTCAAAGATTGGCACTGCAATAGACTATGACGGTGCATATGGTGCACAGTGCGTTGATTTGATTAAGGGTTATAGCAATGAACTTTGGAATTATTACAGCCTAAGGGGTAATGCAAGAGATTATGTTTCCAATACTCTGCCTGATGACTGGGCAAGATATGCTGTGGGTCAGGCAACACCCGAACCGGGCGACATAGTGGTATTTGGCGGAGGACAGTTCGGTGTCAGTGCTTATGGACATATAGGAATAGTTTATGCGGTTGACTCATCAAAATATTATTATATTGACTATAGCGGTGCATACAGCGGTTCTCCCGGTGCTGCAAGAAGTGCGGCACTTAACAGATATACCGCACTTATCAAGCCGAGTTTTGCAAATTCAAGTTCTTCTTCATCTTTAAGCAGTGCTGCGGAAATAAACAATGGAGAGTATTATTTTGAAAATTATAACGGAGGAGTGCTTACCATAGATGACTATACGGGTAACGGGGCTAATGTAAATATTACCGATAAATCAGGACTTTATAGGCAAATGTGGAGGATAGAAAAACTTTCCGATAATTCTTTTAAACTTACTTCCATGCACACCGGCAAAGGAGTAAATGTAAACGGAGACGGTGAGGAAACCTATGAAAATAACAGAAATATCTGGGCATGGGACTATGTTAATGACGGAACCGCCAATTGGTATATAGTAAGTGATGGAGACGGTTGGTACAGACTTATTTGTAAAAGATCGGGAAAGGCAATGTCCGTTACTTCGGATAGAAATGTAGTTCAAAGAGACTCAGACTCAGGCACAGACCAAAAATGGAGATTAAAGTCAAAGGATGAAGTTGATAATTCAGGGCAAAACTCAAGTTCATCAGATAATAATTCAAGTAACAATAACTCAAATAATAACAGTAGCCAAAGAAATACCGCTAATTGGAGATATGACGGATATGGCTGGTGGCTTGAGTATGCGGACGGTTCATACCCTTGGTCAAGCTGGGTAAGAGTAGACGGTACATGGTACTACTTTAACTACTACGGATATGCAACAAGAGGCTGGGAAGAAATAGCAGGCAGATGGTATTACTTTGACTCGGATTATAGTATGAGAACCGGTTGGGTTCAGTCGGGAGGAAACTGATACTATCTTGACTCAAGCGGATATATGCTTGTAAATACAAGAACACCGGACGGATACTATGTAGGTTTTGACGGAATTTACAGATAGGAGAGAGTATGTTAAATAATAAGAGAAAAGACAAATATTTTAATAAAATTGTAAGTTTTGCATTGTGCCTTATAATGACCTTTTCATTTGGTATAAATGCCAAGGCGGCAAATGCGTATTGGAGAAGGGACGGTAGAGGTTGGTGGCTCGAATATGAGTCAGGAGGCTATCCTTATAATACCTGGTTAAAAGTAGGTGGATATTGGTATTGTTTTAACGGAAGCGGCTATGTAATTCAAAACAGTTGGGTACAGTCGGGCGGCAGTTGGTACTATCTTGGTTCAAGCGGAGCTATGGCAGTCTCTACTTGGGTACAATCAAGCGGAAAGTGGTATTATGTAGGTTCTGACGGAGCGATGTATGTAAACAGCAGAACACCGGACGGATATTATGTGGGTTCAGACGGGGCTTGGAGCAGTGGAGGTTCAGGAGGGTCAGGTTCTAATGTAAGTACTTCTAACACACATGTTTTGAGAGCGGTGGAGTTTGGAGATGATTTAGAACAAGCTTCATATAAAACGCCTGTCAGCCTGTATACATCATCTTTGGATAGTGCAACCAGACTGGATTCAATGTTATGGGTTGCACATGCATATAAAGATTCAAGACTTAGTGAATCAGGAGAATACTTTGTTATGAATGTTAATGATGCAAAGGAAATGATAAGGCAAATATTCGGTTCTGTTACATCACAAGATGTATCCGCTATGAGTATAAGCGGAACGAATATGTATTACAATAGTGTAGCCTTTAGAGGTGATGCCGGACCACACAGATTTAAAAGTCCTAATTCTGCAAATTTGGAAGGCAGTCAAGTAAGAATTGTAGGAGATATTACCGATTATGAAAACTATTATATTGGAACTTATACTATAATTCTCAGCAAAACCGATGGAGGATATTTTGGAGGCTATAGTTTCCAAAGCCTATCTACCAGTTATAATTGATAAGCGATTAAGTATTGAATCAGAAAAATATTCATACTAACATACCGGTATATCGGGTTAAAAATAGTATAATAATACCTAAACAGCCACTCAGAAATGATGTGATAGCTCTGAGTGGCTATTTTTTAAATAAATATAGTAAAAAACTTTACAAAAATATTAAAAGAATGTAATATTAGTCTGTAAAAGTAGTACAATTTTTCAAATAAATCAGACATAATTGCATTTATATACAAGTATGGAGTGGGGTTATGAAACTGTATCATAAACAGTTATTTTATATTGTAATTGTATTTACCGCATTATTATTAGCCTCTTTTTTACTTTTTCAAATCGAAAGTCAAACTGCGAGGTTTAAGATTTATCCGGAATTTACAAGAGGAACAAAGGGTGTAATGAGCGATATGGTTTTTGCTATAGTCGCCTTTATACTGCATTTGCTGTGTTTAAGTATATGGTGGAATACGATAAGGATAAGGGTGATACAAAGGGGAGTACGCCTATATTTATTTTTGATACATACTATCATGCTGTTTTATATTGTACATTGTTTTTTTATTACAAGTATTTATGACACCAACCTGCAACTTCTTAGAGTCAGCGGTTATTTTGTAAGTATACCTTTCTTTTTTATACCTCTTTTCGGTTATTATGCATCACTTTGTATAGGTAAAGAAAGTGCAGTTCTTCCTTGGAAGGCATATTTGCTTTTAATTCCCGCAATAGTATTTACAGTATTATTTTTAAGCAGCGAGTTCCACAGTTTGCTTTTTGTAAAACTTCCCGGTGAGAAACAGCCGAATTTGCAATTTCATACAACTATACTTTCTACCTTTGTATTTATTTGGGTTATAATCCTGGAAAGTGCAAAGTCGTGGCATATCTTAAAAATAAGCGGAGGGGCAAAGCGGCTTAAATTTTTTAAAAGAGTTCCTTTTTACATTGTGTTTGTAGAGGTTGCATATATATTGCCGATATATATGCAATCTTATGTGGTGGAGTATGAACTTATAGAAAATATAGCAAGTTTTTTTCTTATGGAAATATTTATTTGGGAAAGCTGTATAGCAGTAGGTATGGTACAGGTCAACTCTTATCATAAGCAAGTTTTTGATACTTCAAGCATATTGATGCAAATCACGGATGATGAGGGTAATGTATTCAGAACATCCAAGAATGCCGCTCCGATTACAAAACAAGAGTTTGCAAAGCTTAAGAAAAATAAAGTTTTGTACAATAAGGACACAGCGGAAAAATACATAAGTAAACTAAGTAAGGGGTATTTAATTTGGGAAAAGGATGTAAGGGAGCTTAATTTTTATATAAAGGAATTAAAGGAGTTACAAAAAAGATTGCATGATGAGGTTGAAATCACAAAACTTGAGGCTACAGTAAGAGCTGAACAGGTTAAGGTAAAAGAAAGGCAAAGAATCTATAATACACTTGCATTAAAACTTTCAAAACAAAGCAATATGGTTACACTTTTATTAAAAGATCTGCTTGGAAAGAGCAGAGAACAAACAAGCATCTGCCTGGGAAAACTTATATTGATAGCAACCTATATCAAAAGATACAGCAATCTGTATTTGATAAGTGAAAATAATGAAAATATATATGCAGCGGAACTGAGACTATGTTTTAGTGAAATTAAGCAAATACTCGAAGAATTAAATATAAATAATGAGCTTGTTTTTAATATACCCGATGATAAGAAAATTAAAAGCAGATTCTGTCTTTATTGTTGCAGGATTTGGGAGTATGCAATAGAGTTTTTGAATTTTGAGCTTTTAGAGGTTTTATTTTTGGCAAATTCCCGGGAAGAAGGTCAGGGTGAAGTTGATTTTATCATAAGCATCATAAAGACAAATGCTATCAAATATCCGGGCTTTAAGGCTTATATCAATAACAGACTTGAGGAAGAAGATATTAAAAATACTTATGATACATCCGTTTATGAAACGGATGAAGGTTTGGTAATTGAGATGAAAGGTTTATAATAATGACAGGAGTGTTAATATATTTATATGAGATGTTACTTTTTATAGTACCTACACTGAGTCTTGTTTGGATAACTTATCGTATTTCTATGTTGAAGGCATACAGTGAATCATTAGTAAAATATGTATATTATATTTTTATGGTATTATGCTGTATATCCGATATGTATATTTATGGGTGCTTTTTCAGGCTGAAAGTTTTATATAATTATGGCAATAATCTTGTTTTAAGCTTGTCACAAACCGGATTTTTAGTTTTGCATTTTATAGGCATATATTATCTACAAAAAGATAGGATACAAAAGCAGAATTTTAATACTGCCATTATAGCTGAAGCCGTGGATGAATTTCCGGGAGGACTCAGTTTTTCCGATAAAGACGGAGTACCTATTTTGGTTAATAAGAAGATGCACAGGCTTATTTATGAGCTTGTAAATCTTCCCTTTATAGACGCCAATGCTGTATGGCAGGCTTTGTCCTTGAAGGCTGAAAAAAATCAATTTAATCCCAAACTTCTAAAAAAGGAACAGGGTTTGTATGAGTTATATCACAAACTTAAGGACGGAAGTATTTGGCGTTTTAAGAAAAGTGTGATAAGTGCTCAAACGGAAGAATATGTTCAAATAGAGGCTATTGATATAAGCAATCTTGCAAGTATTGCCAATGAGATAAATGAAGATAATAAGGAGCTGAAAAATCAAAATAAGAGAATTAAATTAGTAAGTCTGGAACTTGAGAAGGTAAACAGGGATAAGGAAAGGTATTTTGCAAAAGTAGCTTTACATGGAGAGTTTGGAGAATACATACTTTGGCTAAGGCAATTTCTAAAAGAGAGTAAGGAAGGAAGTATCTGTATGTCCGATTTCAAGCAACTGGAGACAAGATGGTATAAAGCTAAAGATATTATTAAAGGAATAGGTATGAGCTCTGAAACTGCAGAGATTGAAAATGAGCTTCTTAAAGTAGGAAAATTAATAGGTTGTAATATATTTTTCCCCAAGGAAAAACCGTATAAAACCTATCAGGCTCTGTACTACACTGCCATACGAGAGGCTTTAACCAATGCTGTAAGGCATGCAGCTGCAGATGAGTTATATATAAAAATCGAAGAAAAATTAAATTTTCAAAAGGTAACGATATTTGATAATGGTTCTAAAAAGATAAATTTTGTCAGGGAGGGAAATGGTCTGTCTGCATTGCGTAAGTTGATGGAAAAAGAGGGAGTCAAACTTAAACTTCAAACAGAGGGAGTGTTTAAGTTGCTGATTACGTTTCCACATAAATAGGAGGCTGTTATGATAAATGTGCTTATTGTAGATGATTCGAGGATTGCAAGAAAAATTATGGAATATGAGCTTAAAGCCATGCCTGAGTATAAAATACTTACATTTATAGAAGATGCTGAAAATGCAAAGCCTATATGTATGAGTACCAAGGTGGATTTGATTTTAATGGATGTATGTACGGCATCAGACTCATCGGGACTTAAGGCGGCTGCGGATATTAAAAAAAGCTGTTCCGATATTAAGATCATCATTACAACTTCCATGCCTGAGTATACATTTATCATGAAGGCGAAAATGGCAGGCTGCGAAAGTTTTTGGTATAAGGATTATGGCAATATAGGTTTAAGAGAAGTCATAGAGCGAACTATGAAGGGGGAGAGGGTCTACCCCGACAAGACTCCTGACGTGGATATACATGGGGTCCCTATAAGTCAATTTACCCCTGCACAGCTTAGAGTACTTAGGGAGCTGGCAATGGGACTTTCACAGGAGGAGGTTGCAAAAAAACTCTGTCTTTCGAGAAGTGTTATAAAAGGTCATATCAGTCACATGTGTGAAAAGACCAATACAAGTAAGACTTTGCAATTGGTTACCGAAGCAATAGAAAAGAGGGTAATACTGCCAAAGTATTAGTGCATCGTTTAAAAAATAACTTACAAATAACTTGCTTTTATTCATCATGCTGCATATGTATATTTAGCTACACAAACTTGCAGTTAAATTAGAGTTACAGTTCAGATACCAATGTTTAGCTTTTATTTTACAATCCTAATCACAACTTTCTCTTAAAACTTCGCAGGATTTTGAGCAGTATGCGGAACTTGTTTGTTCGTCAAACTGCGGCTAACTGCACTCAGACAAGTCCTCGACTGCTCAATACTATTTCGTTTTACGAAAGAGTTAAACACTGCAAGGATTGTAAAATTAAAAGCATCAGGGTATGCCTTACCTTAACTGTAACAAAATATTTAAATTTTAT
>CAJPUK010000121.1 GCA_905373785.1 uncultured Johnsonella sp.
GTACACACTCAGAAAAATATTCATCGTTTTTGGTATACTTATTTTGCAATATAAAATCCTCAACTTTCCAAGTTGTTTATATGCTTGAACCTACGGCATTGTAGCGATTTAAAATACACATGAAACAGTAATTGGTTTAAATATATTACAGTTTGGGCAGCTTAGATATACATTTATAATATACACCTGAAAGCAAGCTTTCATTTGATATATTATAAATGTATATCTATCGGGCTACAGTTTACGGTTGGAATTTACCTTCATCTAACTTATAAATAAAAATTAAACATTTTTATTTTGTTGAAGAATTATAAATACTGCTTAAACTCTGACTTAAACATCACTAAGTCGGTACACTGGTGCATCGTTCGCAAAATAAGTATACCAAAAACGATGAATATTTTTCTGAGTGTGTACATCAAAAAACGCAGGCGTAGTGGGGCTACGCTGAGGATTTTTGATGTATGCAATCAGGAAAAGATACAAGTTGTTTGGTGTAGTTATTTAAGAAACGATGCATTAGCCGCTTACTCCCTGCTTAAATTGCTTAGGGCTTATATTAAAGACCTTTTTGAATTTGCTTATAAAGTAATTGACATCAGAGTACCCTACAGCCCGGGATATTTGTTCGTTACTCATATCACTGCTTAAAAGCAAAAGTTTAGCCTGTTCCATCCTCTTCATACTTACATATTCCTGAAAGTTTAAGCCGTAGATTTGCTTTATAACGCTGCTTAAGTAGTTGCTGTTAAACCCAAGCTCTTTTGCCATTAAAGACAGAGAAAAAGAGCTGTTAAAAATATATTTGTCAAAGTAATTTGATATATCCTTAAAATTGTCATTGGAAAAATCAGGTTGTACAAGTGTAGAATTAGTAGTTATTTTAACAAACTCCTCATGTAGCTTGTCTTCATCAATCAATTTTGCGAGTTTTTTTAATAAAGGTTCTATATCATTTTTTGAGACCGGCTTCAATAAATAATCATCGACACCGGCTCTTATGGCTGCCTGTGCATATTCAAAGTAATCATAGCCGCTTATAATAACTACTTTGACAAGGGGAAAATCTTGTTTTATCTTACCTGCAAGGCTAAGTCCGTCCATGATCGGCATATTGATATCAAGAAAAACTATATCTATTTTCTTACTTTGCATAAGCTTAAAAGCCGATAAGCCGTCAGAGGCTTCAAGTATCTCATCAATTCCTATACTTGAAAGGGAACTTATGGTTTTAATGCCCCTTCTTATAAGAGGTTCGTCATCAACCAATAAAAGTTTATACACAAAAACTCCTTTCAGGGCTGCCATAACTGCTTAAGACAGCCTTCTTTAATCAAATAATCCCTTTAAATAACCATAACCTTCTTCATCCATTTTCTCATAAGGTATGAATCTTAGAGAGGCGGAATTAATACAATACCTCAGTCCGCCGCTTTCTTTCGGACCGTCATCAAATACATGCCCCAGATGGATATCGGCACTACGACTTCTTACTTCCGTACGATTCATATTGAAACTGTTATCCTCTGAATACTTAATCAAATCCTTTGATATAGGTTTTGAAAAACTTGGCCAACCGCAGCCTGAGGAAAATTTATCGGTTGAAGAAAAAAGCGGTTCTCCTGAGGTTATATCCACATAAATGCCTTTTTCAAAATTATTCCAGTACTCATTGGAAAAAGCACGCTCGGTGTCATTTTTAAGGGCTACATTATATTGTGTATCACTTAACTTGGCTTTAAGCTCTTCATCAGAGGGTTTTGTATATTTATCCTCATCTATAATAGGCTCACTTGCCTTATTTAAGTCTATATGACAATAACCTGTAGGATTCTTCTTAAGATAGTCCTGGTGATATTCTTCAGCCTTGAAAAACTGTTTTAAAGGAAGTACCTCCACTACTATAGGTGCTTGATAGCTGTTCTGCTCTTTTTTAAGTACCTCTTCAATAATCTGCTTATCCGCTTCGTCAGTATAATACACACCGCTTCTGTACTGAGTACCTCTATCATTGCCCTGCTTATTAAGACTTGTGGGGTCTACCACTCTAAGATAGTATTTAAGTAAGGTTTTTAGACTAATTTCATCAGGATTATATGTAACCTTTACTGTTTCCGCGTGTCCGCTGTTATGATATACCAAATCCTCATAAGAGGGATTTTCTGTATTACCGTTAGCGTAACCGCTTACTGCATCCAAAACTCCGGGAATTTTTTCAATATAAGCTTCAATTCCCCAAAAGCAGCCTCCTGCAAGATATATGTCTTTACTTTTTGTATTATCTATATTAACAGCCTGTGTATTTGAATTCATACCTGCCTCCTTATTTTTATTATTATCTGTGTTTGCTACAGTATTGTTATCAGCCAATGCCCTGCCTTTATTAAATTTGGGAGCTATATGTGCCAAGCAAAAGAAAATACTAAAGCACAGCATAACTGAAAAAAATACTTTACCAAACCTTCCTAATGATACAACATATTTTTTTATAATGTCAAATATATGCATAATAAGCCTTCCTCCATAATATTTATAAAAATAGTTACTATAATTATAATAAACTAAAGCTGATATAAATAAAATAGAATTTGATAAGAAAAAACTGTGTTTTTGTCAGATGATTATTATTAAAACTTATCTCAATTAATATATGGCTTAATCCCAATATCAATGCTATACTGGACACAGATAGCAGTTTTGACTGATGAAACTGTTGTAAAGAAAAAATATTTAAGTAGGAGGTTTATATGGAAAAGTTTACATTTGCCTATGTACCTAAAAGTGTTGAAGAGTTAAAAGCTCTGCCGGAGTCGGATATGGATTCCCCCTACAAGAGTGCAGCCCTTGCCATGCTTGTACTTTGTAATTATAAAAATGATGTGGAAGGCACATACAGTATGTTGGACTTTTTAAAAGGTCCCGAACCTTTAAACCCTTATGAAAAAAAGTTTTTAAGAGATAGGTTAAGAGATAAAGAGTATAAGCCTTTTTCATTTTTTGAGGGTGCCAATGTTGATAACGATTATACTCCCACTCTCCCTTTAACTATTGTCATAAGCGAGACACCTTATTCTTTTAGAGAAGATAATTGGGCAACACTTTATATTAAAAGCGGCGGTGCGGACAGCCCAAGACCTATAAAGTTTCGCAGAAAGCCTTCTACAAATCAGTGGTTTGTTAATGAGATACAATGTCTGTCGGATATAAGAACTCCAAAGTCGAGTGATCCTTGGGCTTAATCAGTGTAATGTATCATTGATATTTAATTAATATCAGCAATAGTAGAGTAAATCTCAAGTTTCTTTAATTATAGGCTTGCTGTTTGCCGTGTTTATTTATTTAAGAAACAATCACTATATGCAAGCAAGCTTTACTATAGCAAACAGATATAGTATACTGATACCGGTGCATCATTTCTTGAATAAGTACAGCAAATAACTTGTCTTTTTTCCTGATTGCATACATCAAAACCTTTAGCGTAGCCACACTGCGCCTGTGTTCTTTGATGTACACACTCAGTAAAATATTCATCGTTTTTGCTATACTTATTTTGCGAACGATGTACCGGCGCATCTTAAATAAATAAATCAGTTTTGCCGCTTGGTCTTTACAGGTAATCAACTTGTAAGTCGGCGTAGTTTGCTACGCTCTCTTTCGTTGCCTTTTATCTGAAAAGTAAAAAGTGAAACAGTCCGGTTGTTATATGAACGCTATACCGGTATCAAAAGTCTTAAAATAAAATAAGTTTTAAGCTTAGATGGAGTTTTTTATGCTTAGTAACAGAGATATACTAAAAAAAATACTTAGAAGAATAAGAGAAGCTTCCTATGTGGAGCCGGAAGATATACCCAGTATTGAGTTATATATGGATCAAGTCACTACATTTATGGATGAGCACCTTAAGAACAATAAAAGACATCCAAGTGACAAGGCATTGACAAAGACTATGATTAATAATTATACAAAAAATCGTCTTTTGCCTGCACCTGTGAAAAAGAAATACAGTAAAGAACATATGTTACTTCTTTTATTCATATATTATTTTAAAAATTTGCTTACATTTTCAGATATAGAAAATATTTTTAAGCCTATTACCAACCTGCATTTTTCCAATAAAGAAAAATCGGGCATAGACTTGGAAGACATATATAAAGAAATTATCAGACTTAATAAACCGGATGTCTATGAGCTGCAAAAGGATATTATAAGGAAGTTTAAAAAGGCGGGCAAGAGTTTTGAAGGGGCGGATAAGGAGCAAAGAGAGCAACTCATACTTTTTGCCTTCATATGCGACCTCGCTTTTGATGTATATATGAAAAAGCAGATTATAGAGCAAATATCCGATTATTTGGCAGAACTTGATTAACATTGTTTCAGTTAATAGGAGGTTATTAAAAAGTGTTTTCACTAAGTAGAAAAATTAACAAAATTGTTTATGCGTTAGTGTTTATTATTGCATTGGCATTTTCATTTACAAGTAGGGCAAATGAAGGGCTTAAGGTTTCTTATGCTATGTACTTTACCGATGCCGGCTGGTCCGGCTGGTCGCAGAATAACAGCTATCTTTTTAAGTATGGTTTTTATCCTAATGCTTTTAAGGCAAGCCTTCAAAATCAGCCTGAAAATATGTCGGGAACCGTACAATATCAGGTAAATTTAAGCGGTACAGGTTGGCTTGACTGGGCGGAAAACGGTGCCGAAACGGGTAATGCCTCTTCAAATATGCCTTTAGAGGCTGTAAAAGTAAGACTTAACGGAGATTTGGAAAGTCATTATGATATATATACAAAGGTACTTTCGGAAGGCAAGTGGAGCAATTGGGTAAAAAACGGTGAAGTTGCCGGAAGAAGCGGAGAAGGAAAGCATATCGACGGAGTAAGAATAGCTGTAACTTCAAAGGATGCGGGCTTGCCGGCAGATGTACCCGAGCCGTCCATGGTAGTCGGAAGAAATATAGATCCGAATAAGCCTATGATTGCACTTACCTTTGATGACGGTCCGAGTCACGGACTTACAGACAGAGTTATAGCCGCTTTGGATAAAGTAGGCGGCAAGGGAACTTTCTTTATGGTAGGCTCAAGAATTGCAGGTGCCAATGAACAAACTGTAAAAACTATGTATGCTAACGGGCATGAGCTTGGCAATCATACTTTTTCTCATGTAGCAATAACCAAGCAGTCGGAAGCTCAAAGAGCTGAGGCTATGGCAGCCACAAATAACAGAATAAGGGCATTGACAGGAGTAAACCCCAAGGTTTTCAGACCTCCGTACGGAGCTGTCAATCAGGCGGCTAAGGCAACTATGGCAGCACAGGGAATGTCAAGTGTGCTTTGGTCTGTTGATACCTTAGACTGGAAGCATAAGGACACTAATTATGTAGTTAATTATGTACTGAATAATGCTAAGGATGGAGATATAGTGCTGATGCATGACATACATCCGACTACGGTGGCAGCAGCGGAGATAGTAATTCCTGAGCTGGTAAAGAGAGGTTATCAACTTGTAACCGTATCAGAGCTTGCAAGTTTCAGAGGTGGTATGGTTCCCGGAGGAAGTTACGGAAGTTTTAGAAAATAATTAAAAATATATTAATACAAGAGGCTGTAGCAAGGTAGGAATTTTTTGTAAAAAGTACTTACAAAAAATCATACTTTGCAGCAGCCTTGCTATTGCAAAAGAAAGGATTGGATTGAAAAGATGATAAGTGCAAACGGCATAACCTTAAGACTGGGTAAAAAGGCATTGTTTGAAGATGTTAATATAAAATTTGTAGAGGGGAATTGTTACGGACTCATAGGTGCCAACGGTGCCGGGAAGTCCACATTTCTTAAGATACTTTCAGGGCAGCTTGACTCAACAAGCGGAGAGGTGGTTATGACTCCGGGTCAAAGACTTTCCTTCCTTGAACAGGATCATTTCAAGTATGATGAGTATACGGTTTTAGATACTGTAATTATGGGAAATAAGCGTCTTTATGAAATCATGAAAGAAAAGGATGCCATATATGCCAAGGAAGATTTTTCAGATGAGGACGGTATAAAGGCGGCAGAGCTTGAGGGAGAGTTTGCGACTATGAACGGTTGGGAGGCGGAAGCCGATGCAGCCAATCTGCTTAACGGTTTAGGTGTGGAAGTCGAGCATCATTACAGTCTTATGAAGGATTTGACCGGTGCACTGAAGGTTAAGGTGCTTCTTGCCAAGGCACTTTTTGGTAATCCTGATGTACTTTTACTGGACGAGCCTACAAACCACTTGGATCTGGATGCAATAGCATGGCTTGAGGAGTTTTTAATTAACTTTGAAAACACCGTAATAGTGGTATCACATGATAGATATTTCCTTAACAAAGTTTGCACCATGATAGCTGATATAGATTACGGTAAGATACAGCTTTATGCCGGAAACTACGACTTTTGGTATGAGTCAAGTCAGCTTATGATCAAGCAAATGAAAGAGGCTAACAGAAAGAAAGAAGAAAAGATA
>CAJPUK010000122.1 GCA_905373785.1 uncultured Johnsonella sp.
GTCCTACTATACTCCAAATAAAATTGGCAGACTTTTTTGAGATTAAACGTAGTCCACTTTAATTTAACTATACCTCAAGCATTACCTTTACGCTCTCATCCTTATTCTCTTCTATGTATTCAAAAGCCTTTTGATAATCTTCAAATGGGAATACCTTGCTGATCAAAGGTTTCATATTGATCTTTCCTGCTGCCATATAATCTATAGCGTCTTGGAAATCCTTTTCTATATACATAAGTGTACCTAGGATATTGATCTCTCTGTCCTGAATCAAAGCAAGATTTACTTCAGGGCTGTAGCCGTACACACCTACTATAACTATACTGCCGCCCTTTTTAATACTTTCAATAGCTGAGTTAACTGTAGCGCCTATACCTACACATTCAAAGAATACATCCGCCTTTTCGCCTGCGAAAGCCTTATCTACAGCTTCTTGCATACTTAGCTTTGAAGTATTGGCAGTATGTGTAATACCGCATTTTTTAGCAAGCTCAAGTCTAAAGTCTGAAAGGTCCGTGATAAGAACTGACTTAGCGCCCTCTGCAAGAGCTGCCTGTGCAGTTACATTTCCTATAGTACCTGCTCCCATAACCACTACATTTAAGCCCTTTACACTTCCGGGTATCCTTACCGCATGAACACCTACCGCAGCAGGTTCTACAGTTGCCGCAAGCTGTGCATCAAGCCCGGAAGGAATAGTCTTTACAAGCTCTGCAGGTACTGTAAAATACTCGCAGGCAGCACCCGGAGTCTGGCAACCTATAACTTTGATGGTGTCGCAGATATTGTAACGCCCCTCCTTACAAGGACCGCAATGCTTACAAAAAATCTGAGGCATCATAGTCATAAGCTCTCCGACCTTTAAGTTTTTAACATCAGAACCGAGCTCTACTATCTCTCCCGACATTTCATGTCCAAGTCTTATAGGAAATGACATAAAAGGATGCTTACCGTGGAAGGCATGTATATCGGAACCGCAGATACCTACATTTTTAACCTTTACCAAGACCTCATTGGCAGCAGGGCTCGGCTTGTCGGTTTCACTAAATTCAATTGTCTGTAGTTTGGTTAAAATTGCTTGTTTCATATATTTCTCCTTTAAAAATAATTTATCAAAGTTTTTATAAGCTCAAAAATTTACAACATTAATTTGACTGTTCAGATATAAGTTTTTTTACACTTTCAGGGCTTATATCACCCTCCATAGGTCCGAAAGCCGCAGCATTCAAAGCACCTGCTGCACTTGCCGCACTTACGGCAAAGTCTATATTACTGCCCTTTATTAACTCGGCAAGAAAGGCACCGTCAAAGCAATCGCCGGCACCGGTAGCATCAAGCTGTGTAACCTTGTATGCAGGATAGGACTTTGGCTTAGCACCCTTTTTGTAAAGAGTAGAGCCTTTTGAACCGTTTTTAAGCAAAATGATCTCCATATTCGGATAATTAAAACAATGCTCTATGGCATCTTCTATATTGTCCTTCTTACTTATAGAAAGAAGCTCGTCTCTTCCGGGTAGGAAGAAACTTGTATTTTGCATAACTTCTTCGATAATATTATAAATGCTTTCGTCTGTCATTAGCTCGGTTCTTATATTAGGATCAAAGGATATCTTTGCCTTTGCAGACTTAAACTCATGCATAGCCTTTAGTATCTCTAAGGCAAATTCTTTTTTTGCCATAAGAGAACAGCCCATAATATGCATAATTTCAATATTCGGAAAGTCCTCAGCTTTGGGAGCTTTAGCCTCAACCGCAGGAGTATTGCCCATGTGGAAGATAAATTTTCTTGAGCCGTCACTAAAATAAGTAACAAAAGCACAGGCAGTTGCTATCTGAGGGTTGGTAATTACATGACTTATATCTATATTTAACTCTTTCATTCTGTCAAGCAGACATTTACCGAAGTCATCCTTACCGACACCGCTTATTAAGGCTGTAGGACAGCCCATTCTTGCAGCGGCAGAAGCACAGATTGCCGGAGCGCCGCTTGGGTAAGGTCCCTTGAAATAAGCAGGTGTATACAGTTCAATATCTTCTCCTTCACGCATTATCTCAACTAATGCTTCACCCATAATCAGAAGTTTACTCATAGCTTTACCTCATTAAGTTTTAGCTAAATTATATACTAATAAGAAGATAATAAGCAATCAAAATTTTATGAATATATAATAACTGCCGGATGCTGACAGCTCTAATAATATTTACCTTATCTTAACCTTGCATCTGCCATAATATAGACAATTAATAAAAATCATACAGATATAAGCAAGGCATTGCTTGCTAAGATTGGATGAATAGTCAATAAAGATTTTAAGAGGAGACTTGTATGAAATATTTTGAAAATAAATATACGAAAAAACAAGAAAGAAAAAAGAATATTATACAGCTTATAAGTACATTTATCACTAATGCAAACTTAAAAGGATTTTTCGAAGGAAAGATTTTTACAGGAAGTACCAAGGTTGCCTGTGTGCCGGGACTTAACTGTTACTCCTGTCCGGGAGCTATGGGCTCCTGTCCTATAGGTTCACTTCAGGCGGTTATAGGAAGCAAGAAATTCAGCATATCTTACTATGTACTTGGAATAATGATATTTATAGGGGCCTTATTTGGCAGACTTGTATGCGGTCTTATGTGTCCTTTCGGTTTTATACAGGATTTATTGTATAAGATACCGACCAAGAAATTCAAAATACCTAAAGTAATTGACAAGCCTTTAAGATACTTAAAATACCTTATACTTTTAGTATTTGTGATTTTACTGCCCATGTTTTTAACCAATAAATTCGGACTTGCCGCACCGTACTTTTGTAAGTTGATCTGCCCTGCCGGAGCTTTGGAGGGAGCTATTCCACTGGTACTTAAGAATGAAAGTTTAAGAAACACTATAGGATTTTTATTCTTTTGGAAGATGGGGATAATGATTTTCATAGTGCTGATGTCAATATTTACCTATAGACCGTTTTGCAAATATATCTGTCCACTGGGAGCTTTTTATTCCTTCTTTAATAAAATAGGATTTTACAAAATGGAGTTTATTCCTGAAAAATGTACAAATTGTACACTTTGTGAAAAGGCTTGCAAGATGGATATAAATGTAAGAAAAGACCCTAATTCACTTGAGTGTATACGCTGCGGTGCCTGTATAGCGGCTTGCAGATATGATGCCTTAAATGCCTCATTTGTAGGGTTTGGAAGAAAAAAAGAAGAAGCGGATAAAGCACCGGCTTTAAGTAAGGGCTGTGCCCCAAGCAAGTGTGCGGGATGTAAAGGATGTGCTCATGTGGAGTAAATTATCTATAAGAATTAAAATAACCCTACTTACGGCTATGGTATTCTGCATTATATTGGCACTTACCTTCGTATTTACCATAGAAAACGCCGCAACTATATTTATAATAGCTGACGAGGCACCGGTGCCTATTAATGAACAGACCATGTCATTAAATTTCAATTTTGATTATGCACAGCAGGCATTTAGGTTAAGTACTTTTTATATTATGGTATTTTTTTCAATAGCAGGTACTTTCTTAATATGGTGGGTGAGCGGAAAAGTGTTACAGCCCATGAAAAAGTTCAGTAATAAGATAAAAGAATTTGACATAAGTAAGATCAATGAAGATATAAATGTAGTAAAAAGTCAGGATGAGGTGGGAGACTTACAGCTTGCATTTAACTATATGCTTAAAAATATAAGGGATTCATACGAAAAACAAAGAAGATTTTCGCAAAATGCCGCACATGAGCTTAAAACTCCGGTGGCTGCTATAAGAGCCAATCTTGAGGTCTTGGATATGGATGAAGAACCCGGTGTAGAAGATTATAAGGAGTTTAAAAAAGTAGTAAGCAGACAAATAGAGGCTATGAATTCGATAGTGCAGGGATTAAGGCTTTTAAGCAGCGGAGACAGTCTTAATTTGACGAATTTTTATCCATATAAAGCGGTTAAGGATATACTGTTTGATTTGGACAGTTTAATTAAAACTAAGGATTTAGAAGTAAATATTGACTTTGACAACGAAGAAAGTGTCATAAGTGCAGACCAAATCCTTATGAAACAGGCAATTTTTAATATTATACATAATGCTATACGATACTCTAAAGATGGGGGTCTTGTAGAGATAGTATTAAAAAAAGATGTACTCAGTATAAAAAATTACGGAGTAGGCATAGCTGAGGACAGTATAAATAAAATCTTCGAGCCGTTTTACTGTGTAGATAAGTCAAGGTCTAAAAAACTTGGAGGAAGCGGACTTGGGCTTGCAATAACCAAAGAAATACTCAAAGCACATGGATTTGATATAAGTGCAAACAGTAAGGAAGAAGAATTTACTGAATTCAGGATCTGTTTTAATTAGGCTTAGTGTAAAAAACTATTTGATGCTTTTTAGATAAGGTAGTGGAATACCAAGTCGTGCAGCCATTCTTACCATTGATTCGGTAAGCATGGACTTTCACTTATGATAGTTTTTAAAATCAATATATCAGCATAAAAACTTATCCGACAGAAAAAGGAGATGGAAATGAGAAAATTTATAAGAAAAATTGAAAAAAACAGAGTAATTCCGTATGCAATGCTTGCCCTATCCATAGTGATGATAATTGCAGGCGTTATGAGGGATGAACATTTGGTTGTACTTAAAAAAGCGGTAAATATCTGCCTTGAATGTATAGGCATAGGTTAGGAGGAGAAAGATGAAGGTAAAAAAAATACTAGGTGTAATACTTGCAGTGTTTTTAATGTTGATAGCAGCTATAAGTTACTTTTTAATTACTGAACTGAGCTTTTGGGGCTTAAACTTAGCCTATAATTCCACAGGAAATACGCTGCTTGCATGGATACTTGAACCGACTGAAGCGGAGCGTTTATACCTTTTTGTATATCCCGTTTCAATTGCAATATACCTTATCGTATATAATATATTTTTCGGACTGAATAAGAGTAAGATTCGTGCTTCTGTAAACTGGGATCTTAAGACCGGAATTATAAGCAGTGTAATACTGGGACTGGCTTTTGGAGGTATCTCTACACTTTGGGTAGAATTGCTGGCACGCAGTCCCTTGTCAAATATAGATTTTATTAAAATAAGCCTTGCTTACTTAAAACATTCAAGTACACAGACGAGTACCGCCACATTTATAACGGGCCTTTTAGTGGCTGGTATACTCGGACCTATTACGGAGGAGCTGCTTTACAGAGGAATAATATTCGGATTGCTTGAAAAGTATTCAAATAAATGGACTGCCCTGATACTTTCTTCTGTAATGTTCGGATTTGTGCATCTTTCATTTGTTCAGTCGGTATATGCAGGTATTATGGGACTTATTGCAGGCATAGTATATATGAAGACCCGTAAACTTATCTGGCCTATACTTATGCACATAACTATTAATACAGTGTCTACATTCGGACTCTCAAGCAATATAATGTGGGTGATATTTACAGTTATTATGCTTATACCGCTGGGTGTAATTATACGAGGTTTATTAAAGGCTAAAAAAGATACAGCCTGTGATGAAAACTGTTGTGATGATAATTATATTGAAACTGAGACGGCAAATAATTTGCAATAAATCAAAAAAGATAAATATCTTAACCTAAGCTTAACCTTAGAGGTGTTAGAATATGATCATAAGATGTGAACAAGGTTATAAAAACCTTGTAGAGTTAATCAAATAAAAGGAGTAAAGTACAATGAAAAAAAGATTATTACTGATAGGATGTGTTTTGATGATGAGTACTGCAGCAGTTGCCTGTTCATCAACAAATCAGTCTACAGAAGCAAAGCAGGAAACTATGAGTATGGATAACTCACAAGCTCAAGGAAGTGAGAGTGCAGTACAGGATGCTTCAAGCGCTACCAAGATGCCGGAGTTTAAGACTAAGACTACCGAGGGTGAAGAGATAACAAGTGATGTATTTAAAAAGAGCAAGCTCACAGTTGTTAATCTTTGGGGAAGCTGGTGCCAGCCTTGTGTAGAGGAGATTCCGGAGCTGCAAAAACTTTATGAGAATATGAAAGATAAGGGTGTAAATGTTATCGGAGTGGCACAGGACGGAGATACAGAACTTGATGCGGTAAAAGAGATAATAGCACAGGACAATGTTACCTACACCAATATAATTCCTGATGAAGACGGTCCGCTTAAGGGCTTTGTTATGAGCAGTCAGTTATTCCCGAATACCTTCTTAGTAGACTCAGAGGGTAATATAGTGGCAAATATAACAGGCGGACAGGATCTGGAAGGCTTTACAAAGGCAGTTGAGGATGCACTTGCAAAATTAAATTAATTAATAAAAACTGTAACAC